>NZ_QUCG01000007.1:0-7068 GCF_003473645.1 Prevotella sp. AM23-5
TAAATTATAGTGTTGCGGAATTAAGGCATCAAAAGTGTTTTTTAAAGACTTTAAAATATAGAAATCTAATCCGTCAATTTTTTCCATTAATTCTAAGAACATACGCTTGCATCTATTCTCAGCATTATCAATGTGGCAACATGCTGTTAAATATTTAGCATACATAATTCTTTTATTTTCATCGATTTCATCTTTTGAATAATCTACAGTTCGTAACAAGTCACAGATAAATTCTTGACTATTTATATATTCCATGTTGCGAACTCTATTATCAAGTTCATCTATCATTGCAAATGCTTTTTTTAGCACATCTTCTATCAATAGATTCTGCTTGTGATTTTGAAAATCAGATAACAGACTTACTATTGGGGCTGTAAATGGACAACAGCTGCCAATAGCCTTTAATATATTACAAACCTTGTCAGGCAGACTCATCTTGCCAATTTCATTTATTCTATTTTCTTCCATATTGAATTATAATTTTACAATAACTCTTGCTACTTCAACATTACAAATTAATCAATAACTGTCACCAAGTATAATAAACAACATAGAGACAGCCCAAGACAAGCATTGCTACAAGAGTTACACACCCACTTTTGGGCTTTTGGGGCTTCCCTTTGTCATCAAGATAGGTTGTAGCATCATCTCCAAAGGTATATCGGCGAGTATCAAATGACCAACTTAACATTACCTTAATATCACAAAGTTCTAACTCTTCTTTCTTTTCCACGAATTTCTTGTAATCAGAAATAGCATCTTGGGCAAGTCGAGTTCTAGTATCTTCAAATAATTTACGGGCATAGTCCTTTTCCCCTTCAAAGAACTTAATCAAAACAGCCTTCCCTTTAATATCAATACAAGAAGTCTTGCTGTCAATATGCGGAACAAGCAAAAATATACAATATACACGCTGTCCTTCTGCGAATTCCTTGATTTCATCATCAAAGTCAAAACTATTAGGACAACCAACAAGGGTATTGTCTTCTCGATAAATGCCATATTGATTAAGGCTTTCCAAATGCACTACATCCACATATCCACTGAATACTCCTGCTTGCCACTTCTTTCTATCAAAGTACCAATCAGCATCCTCTATTCTTACAGTGAGTGTATCATAAGTTTTCTTTCCTGTTTTATCGCTTTGTGGAAATTTGTAAAATTCATCATATCTGAATATGACATTACTATCTTTATCTTCATTATTATAATCTTTATCATCAACTTTTGGCTGTGACACATTGAGTGTTGGCAACTCTTTTTCAAAATGAGTAATTTCAATAAAAGCGTCATTACTAACATCTTCAGTGATGCTATTAATCATTTCTGTTGCATATTCTACATCATCCTCAAAAAATTTAAGGATTGTTGCATAAGCCTGATTACGAACCTTACCATCCTTAGAAATGAATGGTGTAATTGCAATTACACAGTCCAACTCTTTTCCTTTGCTAAACTTATTAACGTAATCTTGCAACTCTTTTTGAACAAATCCCAAAAGTTTCCCATCAGTCTTATAGAAACCAATAGCATTAATATCATATGGATTGTTTGGTTCAGTTTTGATACATCCTGTAAAAACTCCCCAAAAGTTTGCTTCAGGTTTTGTGTGAAAATTTATGCCAGACACCTTTATTCTTAAGGTGTCTTTCTCTATACTTCCCTGTTTTTCACCAACAGGAAGCCAATGTTTTGTTATATCAAAATTTATATCATTCATATCTATCTTATTTTCTGTTCTTTATATTCAACCATATCATTTCTACCATCCAGCCATTTACGTTTGCCACTCGGTATGCAGATGGACATCCTTTTTTAAAGGCACCACGAGAGTCATATTTATGGGATTCTATGAATACATTCTCACGAGTCCACTTGAGGTTATAATTTTGCGGACGCTTCAGCCATTTCATTTCATCTATCCAGCCATTATCTATAGCTGACCTATAAGCACTCGGAGTACCCCATCTAAATTCACTTCGTGAAGAATATTTATGTGATTCAGCTATTACATTCTGCTTGTTTTGCCAAAATCCCTGTGGCTTGACATCAGAAGCAGCCCACTCCATTTCGTTTATCCAATTGTTTTTTGTCGCTAAAGAATAAGCAGTTGGTGCACCTCTTTTAAACTCCATTTTGGTTGAGTATTTGCCACCTTCTTCGAATACACGTTCTTTTGTCCAATAACCATGTTCTTTCACCTTAGTTTTTATCCAAGGCATTTTCTCCCATAGATTATTTTTGGCTGCATAGTCATAAGCAGCATGGCAACCTTTGAAAAAGTCAGTTCTCGTTGAATACTTTTTAGACACTTCTATTACATTTTCTTCATTTTGCCAATAACCTTGTGGAACTTGGTCACGGAGCAACCATGTCATTTCATCTTCCCATTTATGCTTTCTTGCAGAAAAATGAGCTGCTGGTGACTTCAAAAAGAATTCATTCCATGATTTATAGTTCTTTGACTCTTCAAACACATGTTCTTTTACACTCCACCATCGTGGAGGCATACGTTTACTGTAAAACCATGGAAATGTTTCATTGTTCATCATCTTATATTTTAGAGCTGCATCATACGCCCCAGCAGATTTTGTGAAAAATTCCGTTGGAGTTTTATATTTTTCAGCTTCACGCAATACCGCTTTCTTTGTCCATTTCTTTATTAAACTTCCAACAGAGCCAACATTTTCACCTGTCAGATTGATATTATTAATCAATGTGTAATGCAAAACATCACGATAATATAAAGATTGAACACGTTCTTCTCTTTGTCTCTCGACTATTGTTAGCCCGTCTAATAAGATTTTATATGCTGGAATTTTCAAACCCTTACCATAAAAATACTTATAGACAGGATCATTTTTCTGATTTTTATGTTCCCCATCTCGCCTCTTCATATCATTTGTTGCACCAACATAAGCATATTTATTTACTTCGTCTATATATACATAAATAATATGAATCGGACCTCGTGGATCCCCTTTTGAGACTTTTGTTTCAAATTCCATTTCTCCGAGCCAATGATGTAATAGTGCAGATTTATATGCAGACGGAGCCTTATGACGAAACTCACTTTTATATTTGTATTTTCGAGCTTCCTTAAAAACTTTCTCTTTATCCTCCCAATACACTTTTGGGGAATTTCTTGTTTTTTTCAACCATGTCATTTCATTAAGCCATCCATTATTTTTAGCAGTAATATAAGCAAGATAACATCCTTCACAAAACTCACTCCTATAGTTGTATTTCTGAGATTCCTCAAATACGTTATTTTTCTCTTTCCAATAGCCAACAGGTTTTCTGTTTGTTTTTGACAACCAGTCCATTTCATCAAGCCATCCGTTGAGTTTTGCCGAATCAAAAGCTCGACTATTCTTTCTTTGAAATTCTGTAACCGACTTGTAATTTTTAGATTCATTTATTACATTCTCTTTTATCTTCCAATATCCAGAAGGCTTACGCTTGCTAGGAGCCAACCAATCCATTTCAGTTAGCCAATTATTATTTTTTGCAATAGTGTATGCAGTCACAGCATTATTCATAAATTCCGTAACTATAGAATACTTTCTTGACTCTTCGAAAACCGCCCCTTTAGTCCATTTGATAGGTTTGGCTGTCGGACGCACCAACCATATCATTTCGTCCAACCATCCGTTCATATACGCAATACGGAATGCACCAGATTTCTTTTTTTTGAACTCAGATCTTGAAGAATATTTCTTGCTTTCTTCAAAAACAGTTTCTTTTGTCCACTTTTTCTGCATAACCTTTATTTTTGTGTTATTTAAAAATTCTGTGCAAAGATACAGAAAAATCTATTATACAACAAATAATTTCCCTATTATCATTATATGTTTAACCTTTTTTGTATGCGTTGTATAATTCATATGGATTTTGTTGGCAGGTTGTTATTATTACACTCACAAATCGACATAATTTCTTTGCAGTTTTATCAAATGGCAAATAGCTAAGCATCAATATTATAAACTTAAGTTTATAAACTAACAAATCGAAAAAATTCAAGGGGGATTATGCACGCTATTACAAAAAGATAAACATAAAAGTAATGTTTAACATATTATTCTTGTAAAAATCAACTTTTATGTTTATCTTTGCAGCAAAAATATAAGTTATATGGAAAAGAACTTATTAATAGATCTATTGGAAACTGGAGAAAAAGTCAGCCTTTATTCTCCAAGATTCGAGGGTGAGGAATATACCGAATTTGAGAAATTCCTTCTCACCTATAAGGATCAATATGCCCAAGATATACAAATTCTCATTAGAAGGATTGATATCATCAAAGAAAACGGTGCAGAAGATAGATTCTTCAGATATGAAGGAAGCAAACGTGACAGGGTGATGGCACTACCCTCTCATCTTGATACATCTAATTTAAGATTGTATTGCCTTAATATCAGCCATAAGATTTTAATCTTAGGAAATGGTGGTATAAAGAAAACGCAAACATATCAAGAAGATGTAAATCTGCATAGAGCCGTACGAAACTTACAAAAGATAGACATCATTATAAAGAAACTTGAGAATAAAAGAATTATAACAATCAATGGTACAAATTTACATGGACCACTTGAATTGACTATAGATATCGACTATAACAAGGAGGATTTAATATGAAAACAAATAAACTGATGGATGAAATCCGCAAGTCAACTCCTGCGGACACAAACAAACAAGTCGACTTATGCGTTGCTATAGCCAACAGAGTCTTTGAACTATTACAGGAACGAAATATGAAACAGCGTGATTTCGCAAAGGCTCTTGGCAAGACTGAAACAGAAGTAAGTCGTTGGCTGAGTGGAACACATAATCTCACATTAGCTACAATCGCAAAGATGGCGACGGTTCTTGGTGATGACATCATTACCACAACACAGAGCCATCGTCCATACAAACTTCCAAATACGCAAAATGTAGCTATGATGGTAGCTGAGGATATGTGCAAAAAATAGTCATACAAATAATAAAAAATCCCTGCCATAGGAAGCCTTTCCTACAGCAGGGATTTTTCTATTGGGAATCATCAAGAATGACTTAACTGTCAATTCTTAACTACTAACTATCAATTCTTAACTATTAACTATCAACTATTTATACTCTCCCCAAGCCTTGATGTCGATATCCTCCAGCTTGGTGGTGCAGAATGCATAGATGAATGCACTCGCCAGACGGCTGTTGGTAATCAATGGCACGTTCAGGTCGATGGCTGCACGACGAATCTTGTAACCATTGCTCAACTCGCTGCTGGTCAAGTTCTTTGGAATATTCACTACCATATCAATCTCGTGGTTGTGGAGCATCTCCAAAGCCTTAGGCGCACCGCCTTCTGACTCCTCTGATGGCCAGAGTACACGGGTGTTCTCAATGCCGTTCTCGGTGAGGAACTTGCTACTACCACCAGTTGCATACAGCTTGTAACCATGCTTAACCAGCATCTGGGCAGCATCGAGCAAATCTACCTTCTGCTTGGCAGAACCAGTAGAAAGCAGGATGTTCTTGGCTGGAATGCGATGACCCACAGAAAGCATACTCTTCAAGAGAGCGGTAGATGTATCGTCGCCTAAGCAACCTACCTCACCTGTACTGCTCATATCCACACCCAATACTGGGTCTGCCTTCTGCAAACGGTTGAAGCTGAACTGAGATGCCTTGATACCTACATAGTCGAGATCGAAGAGGTTCTTGTGTGGCTTCTCTACTGGCAAACCGAGCATCACGCGGGTAGCCAACTCGATGAGGTTGATCTTCAATACCTTGCTCACGAATGGGAACGAACGGCTGGCACGCAAGTTACACTCGATAACGAGAATATCATTGTCACGAGCCATGAACTGGATGTTGAACGGACCGTTGATGTGCAACTCCTTGGCAATCTGACGACCTACTCGCTTCACACGACGAACTGTCTCAACATACAACTTCTGAGGAGGGAACTGGATGGTTGCATCGCCTGAGTGAACACCGGCAAACTCGATGTGCTCAGAAATGGCATAGGCAATCACCTCGCCATTCTTTGCCACTGCATCCATCTCAATCTCCTTGGCATGTTCGATAAACTTACTAACTACCACTGGGTGATCCTCACTCACGTTGGCAGCCAACTGCAGGAATCGCTTCAGCTCTTCCTCATTAGAACATACGTTCATCGCAGCACCAGAAAGCACGTAGCTAGGACGAACCAATACTGGGAAGCCAACACGCTCGATGAAGTTGTCGATGTCCTCCATAGAGGTCAGGGCGCTCCACTCTGGCTGGTTGATGCCGTTGTTGGTCAACATCTGAGAGAACTTGGCACGGTCCTCAGCATTATCGATGTCCTTGGCAGCAGTACCCAGGATTGGCACGTTCTGTGCATCCAGGTGCATAGCCAGGTTGTTTGGAATCTGACCACCGGTAGATACGATGACGCCATGAGGCTGCTCCATCTCGATGATATCCATCACACGCTCGAAGGTCAACCCGTCGAACTACAGACGATTGCACATATCGCAGTCGGTAGAAACGGTCTCAGGGTTGTAGTTGATCATCACTGAGCGCCAGCCTTCCTTGCGGATGGTGTTCAATGCCTGAACGCCACACCAGTCGAACTCTACGGAAGAACCGATGCGGTAAGCACCAGAACCGAGTACGATGATAGAACGGTGGTCGTTCTCGAAGGTGATGTCGCTCTTCACGCCAGCGTAAGTTACATAGAGGTAGTTGGTCTGAGCAGGATACTCTGCAGCCAGAGTATCAATCTGCTTCACTACAAGAAGACATGTCGATTTTACTTATAAAATGGTATAAATCATCACCCAAAGTTGTTCTTTGATATAAATGAGCCTTTCTAAACGTACTGCTAGATAGACATTCTTTGTATTTTTGCAAAAAAGCTTCAACTTCTTCTTGGTCTGACATCTCTATTAAACCAAGCGAAGTCAGATAGTAGAAGTGGTTCATAACCTCTTTCTTCGAAACATCGCTATTATATTCATCGTTGTACTTACTATAAATCCTTTCAATGGCATTTTTACCATCACCTAAAATCCGCAACTATCATCCAATACA
>NZ_QUCG01000007.1:7078-79290 GCF_003473645.1 Prevotella sp. AM23-5
ACTCTTCACGCCTGCGTAGGTTACATAGAGGTAGTTGGTCTGGGCAGGATACTCTGCTGCCAAGGTATCAATCTGCTTCACTACAGGCAGGATGCCATAGCTCTTGCGCTTGTTGCGAACCAGGAGGGCAGCCTTGTGCATGTTGCCCAACTCCTGCTCCAAGCCCACGGCACGAGCAACCTGGAAGTCGGTAAAACCGTAAACCTTAGCAGAACGGAGCAGATCCTGACCGATGGTATTGATGTTGCACTTCTTCATCTCCTCGTCGATGTCGATGATGTGCTTCAACTTCTCCAGGAACCACTTGTCAATCTTGGTCAAGTCGTGAATCTGATCTACGGTATAGCCCTTGTGCATTGCCTTTGAAATCACGAATACACGCTTATCTGTTGGCTCGCGCAAAGCTGCATCGATATCATCGATTTCAAGCTCCTTGTTCTCTACGAAACCGTGCATGCCCTGACCAATCATACGAAGACCCTTCTGGATAGCCTCCTCGAAGTTGCGGCCGATGGCCATTACCTCACCTACTGACTTCATAGATGAACCCAACTCCTTATCTACGCCACGGAACTTAGACAAGTCCCAACGAGGAATCTTACAAACCACGTAGTCCAATGCTGGCTCAAAGAAAGCTGATGTAGTCTTGGTTACAGAATTCTTCAACTCGAACAGACCGTAACCCATACCGAGCTTGGCTGCAACGAAGGCAAGAGGATAACCGGTAGCCTTAGATGCCAAGGCAGATGAACGGCTCAAGCGGGCATTCACCTCAATAACGCGATAGTCCTCGCTCTTAGGGTCGAAGGCATACTGCACGTTACACTCACCCACGATTCCGATGTGACGGATAATCTTGATGGCGAGGGCACGGAGCTTATGATACTCAGCATTGCTCAGGGTCTGGGATGGAGCGATGACGATACTCTCACCGGTATGGATTCCCAGTGGGTCGAAGTTCTCCATGTTACAAACTGTAATACAGTTGTCGTAACGGTCGCGAACCACCTCATACTCAATCTCCTTCCAGCCCTTCAAGCTCTTCTCTACCAATACCTGTGGAGAGAATGAGAAGGCCTTCTCTGCGAGCTTGTTCAGCTCCTCCTCGTTGTCAGCGAAACCAGAACCGAGTCCACCCAGTGCATAAGCAGCACGGATGATGACAGGATAACCGAGCTCGGCAGCAGCCTTGCGGGTCTGCTCGATGTTCTCGCAAGCCTCACTCTTGATGGTCTTCACGTTGATTTCATCCAGCTTCTCTACGAAGAGCTCACGGTCCTCAGTATCCATGATAGCCTGAACAGGAGTACCCAACACCTTGACATTATATTTCTCCAGGATGCCCTGGCGATAGAGTTCCACACCACAGTTGAGGGCTGTCTGACCACCGAAGCTGAGGAGGATTCCGTCTGGCTTTTCCTTCTGGATGACACGCTCTACGAAGTATGGCTGCACTGGCAGGAAGTAAATCTGGTCGGCAACACCTTCTGATGTCTGTACGGTTGCGATATTCGGGTTGATGAGCACAGTCTCGATACCTTCCTCGCGCAATGCCTTCAGGGCCTGCGAACCTGAGTAGTCGAACTCACCTGCTTCACCGATCTTCAAGGCTCCAGAACCTAAGAGGAGCACCTTCTTTATATTTTCGTCTTTCATCTTTTTTCCTAATTATTTAAGTGTTTCTACAAACTTATCAAACATGAACTCAGTATCCACAGGGCCTGAGCAAGCCTCTGGGTGGAACTGGCTTGAGAACCAAGGGTTCACCTTGTGGCGGATACCCTCGTTAGAGCCATCATTCATATTTACAAAGAGTTCCTCCCAGTCGTTGCCCAATGTCTTGGCATCAACGGCATAACCGTGGTTCTGAGAGGTGATGTAGCAATTGTTGGTTCCTACCATGCGCACTGGCTGGTTGTGTGAACGGTGACCATACTTCAACTTGTAGATGGTAGCACCGGCTGCCTTGGAAAGCAACTGGTTACCCATACAGATACCGCAAATAGGCTTGCGGCTCTGGCTGATCTGCTTGCGAATAATATTCACAGCATCCTCACACATGTCTGGATCGCCAGGACCATTGGCCAGAAACAGGCCGTCGAAGTCCATATCGGTGTAATCGTAATTCCAAGGCACACGAATCACCTCTACGCCTCTGTTGATGAGGCAACGGATGATGTTTGCCTTCACACCGCAGTCAACGAGTACCACCTTCTTGCCGGCACCCTCGTTGTAACGGATAATCTCCTTGCAGCTCACCTGGTCAACGAAGTTTACACCCTCGTAGTTAGCCTCAGGGATGTTGTCTGGTTCATCATCAAAGAGAATCTTACCCATCATCACACCATGCTCACGAAGCACCTTAGTCAACTCACGGGTATCGATGCCTGTGATTCCTGGCACCTTTTCGCGCTTCAACCAGTCGGCAAGACTCTCCACTGCATTCCAGTGGCTATACTGCTCGCTGTAATCATTCACGATGATGGCAGAAGCATAAATCTTGTCACTCTCCATGAAGGTTGGCAAACCGTTCTCCTCGAAAGTAAATGGTGGCACACCATAGTTGCCCACGAGAGGGAATGTAAGTGTCATCAACTGACCGGCGTAAGAAGGGTCGGTCAAACTCTCTGGATATCCCATCATGGCTGTGTTGAACACAACCTCGCCCGCTACAGGAGCGTCATATCCAAAAGATTTGCCATGGAACTTGGTTCCATCGCTCAAAACTAAGGTTACTTTTTTCATATCTGACATTTGATTCTTTTATTTCATACTTATAAGAGCAAATGAATTCTTCACTCTTCGTTCTACACTCTTCACTTATTTATGATAAACGTTTTCGATATAGTTCACAAACGACTGGTTGCAGAGCTTCGTGCCGCCTGGGGTTGGATAATGACCGGTGAAATACCAGTCGCCCTTGTGGTTTGGAATCGCCTCGCGCAAGCCCTCGATGCTCTGGAACACAAGCTGGATAGGAGTGGTCATGCCCTCTGGGCGAAGCATCTCTACTATCTTCTCGTTGATTTCCTCGATGGTGAATGGCTTGTAGATGGCACGCACCGGGTTAATCTGCTCCTCCTTCGGCTTGGCAAGTTCTGCCTTGCATGCCTCGTAGGTCTGCTCGATGAGGTCCTCCATCTTTCTGTCTTTCAGCAGCTGGATGGCTGCACGGAACACGCAGAACTCTTCCAGTCTTGCCATATCAATGCCGTAATAATCCGGATAACGGATCTGAGGGGCACTGGATACGACTACAATCTTCTTAGGATGCAGACGGTCGAGGATGCGCAGGATGCTCTCCTTCAAGGTTGTACCGCGCACGATACTGTCGTCGATGATAACGAGATTATCCACATTCGGCTCGATGCTTCCGTAGGTTACATCATACACGTGGCTCGCCAGGTCGTTGCGGCTGTTGCCCTCGGTGATGAAGGTACGGAGCTTGATATCCTTCCATGCTATCTTCTCCGAACGGACGAAGTCACCGAGAATATCGTATAATTCTTCCTTAGATGGAATATGGTCGAGGTTGGCAATCTGCTCAATCTTGCTTTCGTTGAGATACTTCTTGAAACCGCTCAACATACCATAGTAAGCCACCTCGGCTGTGTTCGGAATGTAGCTGAACACGGTGTGATCTACATCGTAATCCACGGCCTTCAGGATAGGCTGGGTCAACTGCTCGCCCAACTGCTTACGCTCCTGGTAGATATCCTTGTCGGAACCACGGCTGAAGTAGATGCGCTCGAATGAGCAGGCTGAATCGCCCTTCTGCTCCATGATGCGCTCGATGCTGCACTCGCCGTTCTTCTTCACGAGAAGCGCCGTGCCCGGCATCAGCTCCTTCACATCCTCAGCCTCCAGGTCGAAGGTGGTCTGAAGTACAGGGCGCTCGCTGGCTACTACCACGATTTCATCGTTCTTGTAGTAGAATGCAGGACGGATACCCCAAGGGTCGCGCATGGAGAACATCTCTCCCGAACCGGTGATTCCGCAGACCACATAACCGCCGTCGAAGTCCTTCATCGTGGTCTTGAGCACGTTGCTCATCTTCACGTGGTCCTCAATGTAGTTGGTGATGTCGGTGTTCTCCATCTCCATCGCCTTTGCAGCCACGAAGTTGCGCTCCACCTCTCTGTCAAGTCGGTGGCCCATCAGTTCGAGCATGATGTAGGTGTCGCTGTAGATGCGTGGACTCTGGCCCTGCTTGGTCAGTTCCTCGAAGATTTCATCTACGTTGGTCATATTGAAGTTACCGCAAAGGCAGAGGTTCTTCGCCTTCCAGTTGTTGCGGCGCAGGAATGGGTGCACATACTGGATACCACTCTTTCCGGTGGTACTGTAACGCAGATGTCCCATGTAGAGTTCGCCTGCGAAAGGCAGTTCCTCTTGGGCAAACTTAGCATCAGCAAGCTGCTCGGGAGTCAAGTTCTTGAAATTGGCATTTGCCTTGCCGAAGATTTCGGTCACGGCGTTCTTGCCCTCCGCACGCTCACGAAACATATACTCATGTCCCGGCTTTCCGCCCAGTTTGACACAAGCCATACCAGCACCCTCCTGTCCACGGTTGTGCTGCTTCTCCATCATCAGATAGAGTTTGTTGAGTGCGTACATCCAAGTACCGTACTTCTGCTGGTAATACTCTAGTGGCTTGAGCAATCTGATCATTGCCACGCCACACTCATGTTTCAATGGTTCCATACTCTTTATTATCCTTTATCTTATTTAGTTAAATCTGAATATTCCTATCCGAGGGACACCCCTCCAAAAAAAGGGAAACGTCAAGAAACGACGATTCCCTTTATTATTTTATTCTACAGTAACCGACTTGGCCAAGTTTCTTGGTTGGTCAACATTCTTACCCTTACATACAGCTACATGGTAAGCCAGCAGCTGCAAAGGAATAGTAGCCAATAATGGCTCCAGACACTCCAGGGTCTCAGGGAGTTCAATCACTTCGTCGGCAATCTTGGAAATGGTTTCATCGCCCTTGCTGACAATAGCAATGACACGACCCTGACGGGCCTTGATTTCCTGGATATTAGACAAGACCTTCTCGTACATGAAGTTGTGGGTGGCAATGACTACCACTGGCATATCGCTGTCTATCAATGCGATAGGACCATGTTTCATCTCCGCAGCAGGATAGCCCTCAGCATGGATGTAGCTAATCTCCTTCAACTTCAATGCACCCTCCAGGGCTACTGGATACTGGAATCCACGACCCAGATAGATGAAATTGCGCGCATACGTAAAGGTACGGCTCAAGTCAGCTATCTTATTGTTGAGCTTCAACACTTCCTTCATCTTGGCAGGAATGTTCCAAAGCTGCTCTGTAATCTTCTGATATTCGTTTTCGCTGATGGTTCCCCTCTCCTTACCTATGGCGAGTGCCAGGAGGATAAGGACGGTAACCTGACCGGTGAACGCCTTGGTAGAGGCAACACCGATCTCCGGACCTACATGAATATAGGTACCCGTATCTGTCTCTCGTGCGATGGAAGAACCGATGGAGTTACAGATACCATAGATAAACGCACCGCTCTCCTTGGCAAGCTTGATGGCAGCCAGGGTATCAGCGGTTTCGCCACTCTGGGAAATGGCGATGACCACATCATCCTTCGTTACCACAGGATTGCGATAACGGAACTCTGATGCATATTCCACTTCCACCGGGATGCGGCAGTAGTTCTCAATCATCTGCTTGCCGATGAGTCCGGCGTGCCATGATGTTCCACAAGCCACGATGATGATTCGCTTGGCATTGAGGAGCTGCTGGCGATGGTCGGTGATAGAGCTGAGCACTACGCCCATCTCTGTCTCCGTCTTACAGGTTGTATCGTCGCCATCGGTCATCACACGGGTTTCCACGGTACGGCTCACCACACGGCCACGCATACAGTTGCGCAGGCACTCAGGCTGTTCGAAGATTTCCTTCAGCATGAAGTGAGGGAAACCACCCTTCTCAATCTGGCCGAGGTCGATATCCACGGTCTGCACCTCAGGGTTGAGCTTTACGTTTTGGATATTCACTACCTGCAATTCCTGTCCGAGGCGCATCACGGCGATGTTGCCATCCTCCAGGTAAACCACCTTGTCGGTATATTCGATGATAGGGCTGGCATCCGAACCGAGATAGAACTCTCCGTCCTCGCCAATACCCACCACCAGCGGGCTCTGCTTGCGGGCAGCGATAATCTGGTCAGGGTTACGCTTGTCGAGAATAGCGATGGCGTAAGCGCCAATCACCTGACGGAGCGCAACCTGAACGGCGGTCAACAAATCAAGATCCTTCTTCACCTGGATGTATTCAATGAGCTGTACGAGCACCTCAGTATCGGTCTCGCTCTTGAACTCCACACCCTTTGCCATCAGGTTCTTCTTGATGTCGGCATAGTTCTCGATAATACCATTATGAATCATGGCAAGGTTCTTGCTTGAAGAATAATGAGGATGAGCATTCACAGCTGAAGGCTCTCCATGGGTAGCCCAACGTGTATGGGCAATACCTACATGTCCTGAAATATCCTTGTCAGCGCAGAACGCTTCCAAATCTGCCACCTTGCCCTTTGCCTTATATACATTCAAAGAGCCGTCATTGCTAATAAGGGCAACTCCCGCAGAATCGTATCCGCGGTACTCCAGACGCTTCAAGCCCTTGATGAGGGCTGGATAAGCGTCACCCTTACCTAAATATCCTACTATGCCACACATACTTATCTATATTTATGTTGTATTTCCGTTTGTTATTCCTGACCTTTTATCCCTTGCTGTTATCGCAGGATGTTGACAACCAATGATGCAACTGATGTCAAAATACTTACAGCAGAGAACCAGAGTGATGTGGCAGAACCAATAGCTGAGTTCTGTGCCTTCACCTTGTTAGGCTCTACATAGATAACATCATTCTGCTGCAGATAGAAATATGGAGAATTGATGATGTTAGCATCATTCAAGTTCAGATAATGAATATGCTTCTCTCCCTGAGCATCCTCACGGATCAGCATCACATTCTCGCGCTTACCATAGATGGTCAAATCGCCAGCAGAAGCCAAGGCCTCGATGATGCTCATCTTTTCCTGAGGGACGGTTACTACTCTTGGAGCATTGACTTCACCCGTAACTACTACACGGTAACTTGCCATTCTTACCGTAACGATAGGATTCTCCTTATCTGACATGTATGGACGAACCTTATTCTTGATCAATTCCTCGCACTGGTTCTTGGACAAACCAGCTACATGAAGCTGACCTACAACCGGGAACTGAATATTACCATTGTTATCTACCAGGTAACCCAAGAGGGTTGGGGTACTTGTCAACTGTCCTTCCATACCAGTGGTCTTAGAGACAGTAAGGTTGAAAGGCATTGCAGCCTTTGGATCGGTAGTAGAAACGGTAATAGTTAATTCGTCCTTAGGCATAATCTTGGCGTCATAAAGCATCTTTGAAGCTGCTAGACTCACCTGATCAGCATTCTGGAAATAAGCTACGTTCTTGGTGCTTCCGCAACTGCTAAGCATCAAGACCATTGTCAAAGCGACAAGCGCTGAATAAATGACTTTTTTCATTCTCAACAAATTTCGTTATAAAATATTGGTGCAAAATTACAGCATTTTTTTGAATACTGCAAATTTTTGCACCAATATTTACTCCATCACATTATTTTTCTTAAAATAATGCCCTTTTTACTAGTCTTCAATGCCGTTTGATGGCAAATTGAAGGTATAGCTGTTATCGAAGATCTTCTTCACCTTGTTGATTTCTACGAAGGTGGTTCCTCCACCCTCACCGAAGCTACCACTCAGGTAAGCAATCTTATCTTCCTCGCCCAGGTAACCCTTCTGGCGGAGCATACGTACCGCTGCGGTAAACATAGCCTTGGCAGAAACCTGATCTTTCTGATGGATTGGAATAATACCATAGCTCAGGTTCAACCAGCGCTGAAGCTTCTCCTTGTAACAGATGGCAAGCACAGGGTTAGGACCACGGAACGAAGCCAGGCAGCGGGCAGTCTGACCCGTCTCACCATCGGTGATGATGCCGGCAACGCCCAACTTCTTGGTTGCCTCGATGGCAGCATGAGCCAGGAAGAGCTTCTGGTCAATCATTCCATCCTCCATCGGATCAATGTCGTTGAGAGGCGACTTGTCCTTCTCTGCCTGCTCTGCAATGCGCGCCATGGTCTGAACAGCCTCTACCGGATACTTACCGCTGGCTGTTTCGCCAGAAAGCATCAGGGCATCTGTACGGTAGAAGATTGCGTTGGCAATATCTGTAACCTCGGCACGTGTAGGACGAGGATTTTTGATCATGGTGTGGAGCATCTGTGTAGCTACGATTACCGGCTTCTGAGCCTTCACGCACTTGGCGATGATGCGGCGCTGGATACCAGGGATTCTTTCGATAGGCACCTCAATACCCAAGTCACCACGGGCAATCATGATACCATAGCAGGCGTCGATGATCTCATCAATGTTATCTACACCCTCCTGGTTCTCGATCTTGGAGATGATCTTGATGTCGCTGTGATGAGCATCGAGAATATCCTGCACAGCCTTCACATCAGCTGCATTGCGCACGAATGAGTGAGCAATGAAATCAATATCCAGTTCGATGGCAAGCTCGATGTTTCTGCGGTCTTTCTCAGTAAGCGCAGGCAGGTCGATGTGCTCGCCCGGTACGTTCACGCTCTTGTGAGCCCCCAGTATTCCCTCGTTCTGCACCTCAGCCACGAGCATAGGACCCTGAATATCAACAACCTTCATGTCGAGTTCGCCATCATCAAACAAGATGTCGTCGCCCACCTTCAAATCGGCAGCAATATCAGGATAGCTCAAGTTCACGGTATCATGAGAAGAATCTACATCAGGACGACCGAAGATTTTCACCACGTCACCTATATTATAATGTATAGGCTCCTTTACGTCGGTAGTGCGCACCTCCGGACCCTTGGTATCAATCATGATACCAATATGTGGAGATACAGCTCTAACGTTCTTGACAATGGTACGGATTCCATCTTCTGTAGCATGTGCGGTATTCATACGAACTACGTTCATACCCGCAAAAAACAGTTTTCGGATAAAATCTTGATCGCATCTGCGATCGCTGATGGAAGCAACAATCTTTGTTTGTTTCATATTTGTAATTACCTTATAGAAATTTCAATGTTATCGTGACATTTCTGCCACTTTTCTCAAATTTTGTGCAAAGATACAAAGAAAATCTGAAATACGAATCATCTGAAATACAAAATATATATAAAATATGGCGATTGTAACAGATTGAAAGAAAACCAAACACGCCCTGCAAGGACAAAAGCATCACATGTTCAATACTTTTGCCACTACAGGGCGACATTCTTGACTGAATAATATTTTCCTAGATATCCAAGTCTGGAGCCTTCTCTGCACCAGCTGCTGCCTCAAACTTAGGCATTACATTGAAATTGAAAATGCCGGCGATGATGGCATTAGGCATCTTTCTAACCGTCTGGTTATAAGACTGTACAGCCTCATTATACTTACGGCGAGCCTCGCTGATTCGATTCTCAGTGCCTTCCTCCTGAACCTGGAGAGCCTTAAAATTCTCGCTTGCCTTCAACTCAGGATATCTTTCAGCCACCAGCATCAGCTTGGAGAAGGCATTTGCCAACTCACCCTGAGCAGCTGCATACTGCTTCATACTAGCCTCCGTGAGATTATTCACATCCAGCTTCACCTGTCCTACAGAAGCACGAGCCTTGGTCACCTCCTCGAAGGTCTCCTTCTCGTGCTTGGCATAAGCCTTTACGATCTTAGCCAACTGAGGCATCATATCGGCACGACGCTGATACTGAGCCTGCATGTTAGACAACTCGGTAGTAGCCTTCTCCTGCTCTCCTACCATACCATTATAACCACTGAACACCCAGAGCACCAACACTACGATGACGCCTAAGATAATCCATCCTGTTTTCTTCATACTTTTTTATTATTGATTAATGATTATTGATTAATTATTATCTACCAATTATAAACTATTAGCTATCAATTATAAACTATTAGCTATCAGCAACTACCAGCTTCCGCCGGAGCCACCGCCAGAGAATGTTCCGCCACCAAAGGAGCCGCCCGAGAAGCCGCCTCCTCCACCGCCGGAGAAACCTCCGCCGCCCATGAAGAACGGAGGCAACCAGTCGTCATCATCATTCCTTCTTCGCGACTGGTTTCTACCCTTGCCCTTCGGTCTTGGTTTAACCAGACCCACCTGCTCCAGGATGTAACGGACGAGGTAATAGATCGGGATTCCGAAAAAGAGAAAGAACAGAATAACGACCAGTGCCCAATCCTCTTCACCATTCACCGTCCCCTCATCTACCGACTCAATTCCGGTACGTCCGCTTTTCACCTTATTATATATAGCACGGCTCACAGAGGTTACAGCCGCTCCGGGATCATCCTCGCGCATGTATTTCACGATGCAGGCACGGGCAATATCATCGCAGTCCACATCCGTCAGCTCTCCCTCCAGTCCGCTGCCGGGAGCGATGAAGTACTTGTGGTCTTCCACTGCAATCACGATAACCAGTCCCCTGCGGCTCTTCTTGTAGCCGATGCCATACTTGTTGCCCACATCCTGCGCCATCCTGAAAGCATCCTGGTTAGCCACCCTGCCCACGATGATGAGCACATTCTGCACGCCACACTCCAGCTTCAGCTTTTGCAGGTAGAAATTAGCCGAATCCTTCAGCGCCTTATCTACATATCCATCCGGATCGGAAACATACTGCGTGGAGTCCTGAAGGAAGGGAATCGGCACATTATCCGCATTCCACTCCTCTTTGGCAGACAGCGATAATACGCTGAAAGCCATCCATATCATCACTAAAAAATGTCTCTTAAAAGCCATAAATTCTCAATTTTAGTGCAAAAATACAGAATAAAAACCTAATATGCAAATACTTAGAGCATTTTTTTTGCAAAAAAAGCCTTAACTATTTTGTTATATCGCAAAAAACTTGTATCTTTGCACACCGATTTGAGATTATTAAGTATAAAAATAAATAAAAGAAGAGAAATGACCAAAGCAGATATCATAAATGAAGTAGCAATCGCTACTGGTATGGCTAAGAAGGAAGTTAGCATAGTAGTAGAGTCGTTCATGGAGGAGGTAAAGAAGAGCCTCATCCAGAACAAGGAGAATGTTTACCTGCGTGGCTTCGGTAGCTTCAACATCAAGCACCGTGCAGCTAAGACCGCTCGCAACATCTCTAAGAACACCACTCTCACCATCCCAGCTCACGATTTGCCAAGCTTCAAGCCATCTAAGAGCTTCATCGAGGAGATGCAGAACGCTCAGTAAGAGAATTAACATTTTTATAATAACAATATTTTAAAATTTTAAAATCATGCCAAACGGAAAGAAAAAGAAGGGCCACAAGATGGCTACTCACAAGCGTAAAAAGAGATTACGTAAGAACAGACATAAGAGCAAGTAAGCTTTTCTAGAAGCTGAAAATGCTCTCAGTCGGTTCCACAGACTGAGGGGGCGTGTCATATCAACATGGATAGGCATGCCCCTTTTTGTAAAGTGTTATTAGTAACTTTAAGTAAAAAGATTATTGAAGAGTATGACAAGCGAAGTTGTAATTGACGTCCAGCAGAAGGACATTTCTATCGCTCTCATGGAGGATAAGCAGCTGGTGGAATACCAGAATGAACCCCGTGAGGCTTCGTTCTCTGTGGGAAACATCTACATCGCAAAGGTTAAGAAACTCATGCCGGGACTTAACGCATGCTTCGTAGATGTAGGTTATGAACGCGACGCCTTTCTTCATTATCTTGACCTGGGAAGTCATTTTAATTCCTACCAGAAGTACCTTAAACAAGTACAGAGCGACAGAAAGAAACTTTTCCCATTCTCTAAAGCCAGCAAACTGCCTGAATTGGAAAAGGACGGCAGCATTCAGAATGTTCTCAAAGTGGGACAAGAAGTGCTGGTACAAATCGTAAAGGAACCAATCTCTACCAAGGGTCCTCGTCTTACGGGCGAAATCTCATTCGCAGGACGATACCTGGTACTCATGCCATTCGGTGATAAAGTTTCTGTCTCGTCGAAAATCAAAAGCGGTGAAGAACGCTCCCGACTCAAACAACTCATTCACAGCGTAAAACCAAAGAATTGCGGTGTAATTGTCCGCACTGTGGCTGAGGGAAAGAGAGTCGCTGAGCTCGATGCTGAGCTGAAAGTCCTGGTGAAGCGATGGGAGGATGCTATCGCCAAGGTGCAGAAGACCCAGCAGCGCCCGCAACTCGCTTTCGAGGAGACCGGAAGAGCCGTCGCTCTCCTGCGTGACTTGTTTAACCCATCTTACGAGAACATCTTCGTCAACGATGAAGGTGTGATGAACGAGGTGAAGGACTATGTTTCTCTAATAGCCCCTGAAAAGGCGGGCATAGTCAAGCTCTACACCGGTAAGGTGCCTATCTTCGACAACTTCAGCATCACCAAGCAGATCAAGGCTGGTTTTGGAAGAGTTGTCAACTACAAGCATGGTGCGTATCTCATCATCGAGCATACCGAAGCCCTGCATGTGGTAGATGTAAACAGCGGCAACCGTACTCGTGAGAAAGGTCAGGAAGCGAATGCTCTCGATGTAAACCTCGGCGCTGCCGATGAATTGGCCAGACAATTGCGACTCCGTGATATGGGAGGAATCATCGTGGTGGACTTCATCGACATGAATCTTGCCGAAGACCGACAGCTGCTCTATGAGCGCATGTGCAAGAACATGCAGAAGGACCGTGCCAAGCACAACATCCTGCCTCTGAGCAAGTTCGGACTGATGCAGATTACCCGCCAGCGTGTACGCCCTGCCATGGACGTAAACGTAGAGGAGACCTGCCCTACCTGCTTCGGTTCGGGCAAGATCAAATCGAGCATCCTTTTCACCGACCAGTTGGAAAGAAAAATCGACCGCCTAGTCAACAAGATTGGCGTCAAGAAATTCACTTTGTATGTGAATCCTTACGTAGCTGCCTTCATCAACAAGGGCTTCATTTCCCTGAAGCGCAAATGGCAGTTTAAGTATGGTTTCGGCTTCAATGTAATTCCATCTCAGAAACTGGCGTTCCTCCAGTATGAATTCTACGACAAGGACAACCAGTATCTGGATATGCAGGAAGAACAGGAAACAAAGTAAGTTTTTAATTCTCAGAAAAAAGCTCCATTCGCCATTTCAGATGCGAATGGAGCTTTTATTATTTCAGTTTCTCTACACCTTATTATATATAAGGCATTTTAGTACTCTATCTCATTATTCACCATTTTCTCTGTGTCCCAAGGTGCAGGAGCACCGCCGAGATAGCGATGGAACCAATCGAGGTGCGCATTGTAATAGAGCGGCATCGACTTCAGGTTGCTTGGCCAGTGACCATCATACTTCAAGACTATCAGTCGAGAAGGAATGTTCAGGGTCTGCAATGCCGTGAAATACTGCAAGCTCTGCGTATAAGGTACACGATAGTCTAACTCGCCCGTCATCACGAGAGTTGGCGTAGAGAAGTTCTTGATGTATGAGGATGGCGACCACTTCTCATAGAGATCGGAATTGTAAGGCTGTCCCTCCAGCTCAAAGTTAGGGAACCATACCTCCTCGGTACTGCCCCACATAGAACGCAGGTCATATACGCCCATCATGGAAGCCAGACACTTGAATCGCTTGGTATGGCCCTGCAGCCAGTTCATCATGTAGCCGCCATACGACCATCCCATCGCTCCCATCCTGGTGGAGTCAACATATTCCAGGGTTGCCAGCTTGTCGGTAACCTTCATCACATCCTCAAATACCTTTCCGCCCCAGTCGCCGGAAATGGCACGTGTAAAGGCCTGCCCATATCCTGTAGAACCGTGAGGGTTAGGATAAGCCACCACATAACCGGCAGCAGGATAAACCTGCCAGTCGCCACGGAAGGAATTCATCCACTGCATCTGCGGACCGCCATGCACATTGATGATAAGTGGATACTTCTTGCTGGCATCAAAGTTGTGTGGCTTCACGATGAATACCTGAACCTTGTCGCCGCCAGCGCCCTCCACCCAGATGCTCTCAGATGGACGGATATCCACCTCATCCTCCAACTTCTGGTTGAGGAAGGTTATCTGCTGTTCCTTACCGCGAGCCACAGGAGTTCCATTCCACTTCTTCATCTGCTGACGATACAGAGCCGATGGCTTGCCTGTCGTACTGTAAGTATAATATACCATGCCCTTATTGTCGAAATCAAACTCAGAGATAGCCTTGCCTGTCACTACTGGCGAGATGGTCTTCCGGGCAATGTCAAGCTTGTAGAGAGGCTGTGCACCCTGCACCTCACCCAAGAAGAAAATGCTCTTGCTGTCTGGTGCCCATTTGTAATCATCCACCCAGTTGTCAAACTTCTCTGTCAGGATAGTAGATTTCCTTGCAGCACGGTCGTAGATGGCAAGACGGAAACGATCAGACTCATAGCCAGGTACTTGCTGCAAGCGGTAAGCGATATACTTGCCGTCGGGCGAATAGGTTGGAGTACCATCCCATGCCTTGTTTTCCTTCGTGATGCAGACTGGCTCTCCCCCATTCACAGAAACCGTCCAAAGGTCGGCATTGGTGCTAGCCTCCTGATGCTCATCGTGGTTGGAGACAAAACAGATCTCCTTGCTGTCTGGAGAAAAATCATAGGCGATTCCGCCACCGGCCATGAATATCAGCGAATAATTACCCGGAGTCAGATCCCTGTAAGTCTTCGTCTGTGTATCGAAAAGGATGAGATGACTGCATCTGCCATCGCTATAGCTCGTCCAATGACGATAGAGCAACTTGTCGGCAATATGCGCCTGCACAGGTCCCTTGTCCTTCTTCTCCATCCGGGCTATGTTGGCCTTGGCATCAGCCCCCAGGTCGGGATACACCTCGGCAGTAAAGGCGATGTACCGCTCATCAGGTGAGATAACCGGATTATCTATACCAAGCTCATAATCAGTTACTTGTTCCGCCTCGCAGGTAGCCAGATTCATGCGATAGATCTGAGCCGTCCCCTTCTCATAATTGGTAAAGAAGATACTCTTTCCATCCTTACTCCACACGGCAGAACTGCTTTTGCCATCCTCGGTGAAAGCTTTGGCATGAGAGCCATCTGCATTCATGATGTAGATGTCGGAGCTAGACTTCTGGTTCTTCAGGTCGGAAGAACTGGAGGTATAGCAGATAGTTTTACCATCTGGCGAAAGGCTCACAGAATATACGCCCTTCACCTTGTACAAATCCTCGATGGTAAACGCCCTTTTCTGAGCGTTTGCCGAAAGCAGCGCCATCACAAGTGCTGCCGAAAACATCAATTTTTTGTTCATATAACCTATAAATATTAAACTTTCGATGCAAAAGTAACAAATATTTTTGGATTTCCTGCAACCTTTTGCTATCTTTTATCGTCTAATCTATAATTAATATTGATAATAACATAAAAAGAAAGGAAAAGATTATGATTTTAAGTACAACTCCAACTATAGAAGGGCACCCTATCCGTGAATATCGTGGCGTAGTGACTGGCGAGACCATCATCGGTACCAACTTTGTAAAGGATTTCTTTGCCAGTGTTCGTGACGTAATCGGTGGCAGAAGCGGTTCTTACGAAAGTACACTCCGCGAAGCCAAGGATACAGCCCTCAGAGAGATGGTCGACCGTGCCGCATCCCTAGGCTGCAACGCCATCGTAGGCATCGACCTGGATTACGAAACCGTGGGCAACAGCGGTTCCATGTTGATGGTAACGTGCAGCGGAACAGCGGTGATTATCTAAGTTCTGCGACTGTACAAAAGAACAAAACATGCTTGAAATGGGGCGGTAACTACCTAAAAAATCGAGTTACCGCCCCTGTTCAGATATATTTTTATCTATATAGTGTGGTGACATACACCTGATGAAGGTCACCAACTTTCTTCTATTTCATTTATTCTATCACCCAATCCTCTATACTTCGCTGGTTTTCAGAGAAGTTAATACCCACTTTCACAACCTTCCGCCCATCATCAGCAAAAGCCTTGGCATAGTCCTTGTCGCTGATTTGCGCCATGGCGATGTCGGCAGACTTCTTATATTTCAACTCAAAGATAAAGATACTCTTATCCGTCTTGAGCACAAGGTCTATTCTTCCATCAGAAGTGGTATGCTCCACCTTCACATCTTCGCCAAGCATGGTGAAGATGGTGAATATCACGGCTTGATAGTGACGCTCATTATTGTTGATAATCGTATATGGGAACTTATCATAGAATGCCTTCAAGTGAGGCATAAAGGCTCCCATGTCGTCATTGATGAGCACATTCTTGGAATAAGCATACACAATGGCATCATATCTGTTCATGTCTTGCGCAGTATAATACCTGACGAGACTTTTCGAGAAGCCTTGTCTTACTTCCTGATTTGGGAAACAGAGATGATACAATTTTCCTCTTCGCTCATATCCTTTAATGGTAAGATAACCACTTTGGAAAAGAACTGGAATCGGGTCTGTAAGCTTTTCTGTAGGGGTATCAAAACGATCGTCATTAACCCAAAGGTCGTCCAGATTGAGCATATCCAAATTTTTCTGCTGCAACAACTCTACCAGGAACGTAGGCGTACCGGATGTAAACCAATAGCTATTAAACTCCTTATCGTCCAAAGCATTGATGATGCTGTAAGGATTGAAGATATCCTCGCTATTGATACTGAAGTGGTAGCCATCATAATGCAGCTTGAGTTGTTCTAAGGTCTCCTCATAAGTAAGCCCATTATGTTCAGCCATCTCCTCAATACCCTCACGGAAATACTGAGACAATTCACTCTTGGTAATACCACAACAGCTACTGTATTCATCCTTCAACGTGAGAATCTTGAGATTATTCAACTCGCTGAAGATGCTGAGCTGACTAAACTTAGAGATGCCTGTGATGAATACAAAGCGAATGTTTCCCTCTTGCTGTTTCAAGGGACTGAAGAAATCTCGCATGATGTTGCGGATGGTCTTCTGCAAGTCTTCGTCACTTACAGAATCATGCATCGGGGCATCATACTCATCAATGAGAACGACAACTTGCTTACCGGTTTGAGCCGTGGCAGCCAGCAAGATATTCTTGAGACGTGCGCCAAAAGACTTCTCATCTATCGGATTAACCTTTAAACCATATTTTTTCTCTTCTATTTCTAGTATTCCGTTTAGAATTGAATATGTATTCTCCAAACTATAATACTTACCGCAGCTCAGATCCAAGTGGATGACGGGATATGCCGTCCACTCCTTCTCCATCTGTTCGATGGCAAGTCCCTTGAACAGTTCTTTCTTACCCTCGAAGTAAGCCTGGAGGGTAGATACAAACAAGGATTTTCCGAATCGACGTGGGCGACTCAGAAAATGAAACTTGGCATAATGAGCCAGCTGATAGACGATAGCCGTCTTGTCAGCATAGAAGTAATTCCCCTTCACGATTTCGGAGAACGTTTGTATTCCCAAAGGATATCTCTTTGAAGCCATAATCTTACTCTTAATAATTAATGTACAAAGATACAGATAATATTTCAGAAAACAAGCGTTTTTCTGATTATTAACAATATATCACTGCAAAAATAGAACCGCAATTCAACAAAACATGCTTGAAACGGGGCGGTAACTGCCTTAAAAAACGACCCGCACATTTGAGCATCGTTGAGAGGCTTGGTGGGGGACTGACGGTGCAAAAATACGAATAATCTTTGATTATACAAACTTTTTAGAAAGAAAATAGAAAAAGCAAAGTGGATTTCTTTGCTTTTTCTATTTTAAATCAAATATCTTCTATCTCACCAGATATTTCGCAACCAAATCTCTGAGCATCGTCTCCGGAAGATTCGACAATCCCGTCTCTTGAATCGTAGCATATTCTGGCTTGTTCTTTCCGATGACAAACTTACAGTCTCGCCCATCTATGCTTGCATACAAATGGAAGTTGCCTTTGTAAGCCTGCTCTATGCGAACATCAGTACAACTTTTGCCATCTATCTCAAAAGAAGCAGAACTGTTGTCTTTATCCTCCAACCCCCATGAAACGAGATGAGCATTTATCGCTGATTCTATGGAACTGATCCACCTATCATCGTTTTGTATGACGTATTCTCTGTGCCTTCTTCTCATCCTTTCTCATCAAATAAGGTGAAGGGGGTAGTTCTGGAAGCACATCATTTATGGCATCAATCTGCCCCACCACCTTCAGCAAGAGAAGAAAAGTGGCAAGCGAAAGATTGCCTGCTGTTCCATTCTCAAACTTATGGATGGTGGTCAAGCCAAGCCCAGTAAGCTCGGCTACCTCTTTCTGGGTGAGATTGCATCTCATTCTATATTCCTTGAATCTCACTCCCAGCAAGCGTACCAACTCTGGAGTAGAATATTCATATAAATCTGCCATATTCTTTCATTTATTTATCTATCATTATAATGATATTTATCCATTATATCAGCCTTTATCTTCAATATACTGATATTTACGGATGCAAATATAACAAAAAGAAATGAGACTGACAAACTTTCAAGAGTTTTTTTCTAACTTTCTGTATTTTTCATGAAAATGATGTGAGGAGCCGCTTACATTTCGATAGAAGTATCATCAAATCACCATAAAGCATTGTACAAAAACACAAAATTGTAGTCAACTACATATAGAAAAAATACGAATTCGCTTACTCAAAATAGTGCCCAAAAGTCATCCCACAAAATGGGCACTCGATGCCCACAGTACGGGCAATAAGTGCCCATCACTTGTTCTGTCGATGCCCATCACATGGTCTCTGAGTGCCCGTGTGACGGGCACTCAGAGACCAGCCAATGTGCTTATTCCTAACTACAATTGTCAGTCTTCCAACTTATTCCTGGTTAATATTGACATACTAAATAAACTAGAAAAGTAGACACTATCAGTTTTATAAAACAGAAATAGTAGACATTATCAATTCTATAGAACTGAAATAGTAGACATTTCTTAGTTTTTGCTCCTATTTTTCTAGACATAAATCCTCAAAAAAGGCTTTCTTGTAAGCGACTTACCTGAATTTTATGATACTTCTATTGAATTTATGATACTACTATGATACTTCTTTGTAAAATAAACAGAAAAGCCTCATTTTCATAAACCATTATATATCAATCATATACATCGGTTTTAGCCACAAATAATGAGACTTTGAGACTTTTTTCGAGAAAAACTTTTATGTGCACGAAAGAAAAGGAAAGAAAGAAAGAAAACGGTGATGATATAAAGAAAAAAACAGCAATGGCTACTACTCCATTGCTGTTTTTTTATATTATTGCACAATCTTGAAGCGGATACGCAAAGAATGCGCATGCTCATCCCAATTGGTACCAAGCAATACAAACTTGCCAATCTGAGCTGTTGAGCGGACGTGCTTGCCAATACATGGACAAACATCATAATCGCCGATACGAACCAGACGCAAGGTTTCACTAGCATCATCAGGCAAACGATCGAGTTTCACCTCTGCAGGAATGTGGTCGCGATCCACAAACTCGTAAGTCACAGGCATATCAAGCTCTATCAGGCGATTCATCTCCGTCTCAATCTCCTTCTCCTCCTGGCGGGTAGGCTTGTGATCGACTACGAAGGTCATCTTACTCTTCTTGCGCTCAATATGTGCATTGCGGCTGCGCTCACAGCCAAACAGGCGAACCATCAACTGATTGAGCAGATGCTCAGCCGTATGAGCAGGAGGGAATTCCTCCTTATGATGCTCATTCAATATGATATCACTTTCCTCCATCTTGACATTGAATTTATAGATTCTTACTCCGTTAGCATCCATTAATATCGGGAATACTCCATCCCTCTTCAACTCTACCTTCTTCTTGCCTCCCGAGAACAGTTCAGTTACCAGAACCTCCTCTTCCGTGATCTGGAAAAAATCGAAAGCATGACCGGGGATGCATACCTGCAGCTGGCGAGCCTCCTGGGCAAAGTTGAGCACGATGAGCATCACCTCATTATCCTTCTTGCGAAGGAAGGCAAAATTGGTACGTGGATCAAAGCCCTCTGAACCCGGATTCACATACATCAGGTCGAAGGTATCACCTTCGCGAAGCGCCTTCTCCTCATTGGCAAGACGGAGAAGCTGGCGATAGGTAGCAGCCAGATATTTCTGCTCTGCAGTATATGCTTCCTCCTCTCCTTCCTGATAAGCATGGGTCAGGGTCTCCGGACTCCAGTAGTCGAATATCGTAGTACGGCCATCTCTGCCGCTGAATCCTTCCTTGTCCATACCCATCTCGCCAAACTCCTGTCCGCTGTAGAGCATGAAAGGATTCTTCTGGAAGAAGAGACTCATGGCTGCTGCAGGAATCGCCTTCATGGCGCTGCCGCAGAAGAAGTCGCTGGCGATGCGCTGCTCGTCATGATTCTCCAGGAAATAGAGCATGTGCTCGCGGATATCATCCACCACCTGCCACTCGTGAGTGATACTGGCTGCCGGACGCTCACCACGAATCACGCCGCGAAGACAATCATACATGCCCACCTTGTCGTAGAGATAATCAAATCCCGCCTTCACGTAGTTGCGATACTGGTTAGGATCATATACCTCGCCGATAACGATGATATGAGGGTACTTAGACTTCAGAATCGCTGTAGCGTATGACCAGAATGCCGTAGGCACCATCTCTGCCATGTCGCAGCGGAATCCATCTACACCCTTGCTTGCCCAGTAGAGCAGGATATCCGTCATCTTACCCCAGGTGCTTGGCACCGGCTCGTAGTGATAGCTTCTGCCACCTGCATCGCAGTAATCCACACCATAGTTGAGCTTCAC
Organism: Prevotella sp. AM23-5; assembly: GCF_003473645.1. Taxonomy (NCBI): domain Bacteria; kingdom Pseudomonadati; phylum Bacteroidota; class Bacteroidia; order Bacteroidales; family Prevotellaceae; genus Prevotella; species Prevotella sp. AM23-5. The sequence goes on from NZ_QUCG01000007.1 coordinate 27,931, forward strand.
GGTCTCATACCAGTCGTTGCAACCCGGGCGGTTGTCGAAACGGTCGTTTCCCGTAGCTCTTGCCGGACTCTCCTCGTATGGCTCATAGATTCTGGCATCCTTAGCATTATAAGCCTTGAACTCCGGTTTAGAGCGGCGAACTTCATTCAGGTCGAGATCGCCCCATGCATAATAGAAATTATTCTTCGTAGAGAAGTGCATATTGGTATCATCATCTTCTCCTAAATCTCGTACACCTGCCGGCTTGCAGATGGAATGATACTCACGAGCCACATGATTCGGCACAAAGTCCATGATGACCTTCATACCAGCCTTGTGCGTACGCTCGATAAGAGTCTCCCACTCCTTCATTCTCAGGCTGACATTCACGGCCAGATCAGGGTCAATGTCATAATAGTCGGTAATGGCGTATGGCGATCCAGCTTTGCCCTTTACCACCTCAGCATGCTGGGTAGGAATACCATAAGATGAGTAGTTTGTCTGTGTAGCGTGACGGATCACACCTGTAAACCAGATATGAGTGAAACCCATGTCATGAATACGGGCCAACACCTCATCACTAAAGTTATTAAGCTTTCCGCAACCGTTTTCTTCAATGGTGCCATTCTCCTTACGAGTGGTATTCCTGTTACCAAACAATCGGGGGAGCACCTGATAAATAACTATTTTTTCCTTCATTTAGCGGTCGTTACTTAAATGATAAAACGCTTTACCCTCCCGGCAACGCCTTTGCCGGGAAGATAAAACGCTTGATTATTCTGATAGATGATTATGCAATACCGTGATTACCTACAGTCTTGTCGATGCGACCGATCATACCCTGCAAAGCCTTGCCAGGACCACACTCTGTGAAATCGTCAGCACCATCAGCAATCATAGCCTGAACAGAAGCTGTCCAGCGTACTGAACTTGTAAGCTGAGCAATGAGGTTCTGCTGAATCTCAGCTGGATCTGTATGAGGCTTGCCATCTACATTCTGATAAACAGGGCACTTAGGAGCTGAGAAAGCAGTCTTCTCGATAGCTGCCTGAAGTTCGTCCTTAGCTGGCTGCATCAATGGAGAGTGGAAAGCACCGCCTACCTTCAAAGGCAAAGCACGCTTAGCACCAGCAGCCTTCAACTGCTCGCAGGCAGCATTGATAGCATCAACATTACCAGAGATAACGAGCTGACCAGGGCAGTTGTAGTTGGCAGCAACTACAACGTTGCCCTCTGTGCTAACCTGAGCGCAGATTTCCTCAACCTTCTCATCAGGCAAACCAATGATGGCAGCCATAGTTCCAGGATTAGCCTCGCAGGCCTTCTGCATAGCGTTGGCACGTGCAGCCACCAGCTTCAAGCCATCCTCGAAGGCCATAGCACCTGCAGCTACCAAGGCTGAGAACTCACCGAGAGAGTGACCAGCTACCATAGCAGGCTGGAACTCATCGCCCAGGCAAAGAGCAGAGATAACAGAGTGGAGGAATACTGCAGGCTGGGTAACCTTGGTTTCCTTCAACTGCTCATCTGTACCAGCGAACATGATATCAGTAATCTTAAAGCCGAGAATCTCATCAGCCTTATCGAAAAGTTCTTTTGCCAATGCGTTGTTGTCGTAGAGGTCCTTACCCATACCTACGAACTGAGAACCCTGACCAGGGAAAACAAATGCTTTCATTTTTATCTATTTTAAAAATTTATTATTAATAATTTCTTCTTTAAAAGCGAATTCCATGAATTCGGCTGCAAAGATACAATATTTTTCTGAGAATCGGGAGAGAATAAGCTAAAATAAAGTTATATATATACTAAATTACCATTCTATTATACGATTTTACCGAGCAAAAGCTTCGCAGAATACCTAGAAAACAAAAAAAATCCCTAATGCCTTTCGGCAAAAGGGATCTTTATATTAATTTGCTTTACAGTGCGAAAATTTTCGTACTTGTGTCGATTTGAGATTATATTATTGAGGATTACTCAGCTGCTGGAGCCTCTTCCTCAGCTACAGCCTCAGCTGGAGCCTCCTCAGCAGCAGGAGCTGCAACAGGAGCGTTCTCAGCAACAACGTTAACTGGAACCTTAACCTCAACCTCCTTGTGATAGTGTACAGTAGCCTCGTACTCGCCTACCTTCTTAGCATCCTTCATAGTGATGATCTTGCGATCAACCTCGATGCCCTTCTTAGCGAGCTCCTCAGCAACAGTTGCAGCGTTAACTGAACCGTAGAGCTGACCAGTAGCACTAACCTTAGCAGCGATAGTAAGAACGATGCCATTGAGAGCCTCGCCCTTCTTAACAGCCTCAGCCTTGATAGCCTCAAGCTTGTGAGCCTGCTGCTTCAAATCCTCAGCCAACTGCTTCTTAGCAGATGGAGAAGCGATAACAGCCTTACCTGTAGGGATAAGGAAGTTACGACCATAACCACTCTTTACATTTACGATATCGTTCTTGTATCCAAGACCGATAATATCTTGCTTCAAAATAATTTCCATTCTTCTTCTCCTCCTTAAATTACTTCATCAAATCGGTTACGTAAGGAAGCAAAGCGATCTGGCGAGCACGCTTAACAGCCTGTGCCACGCGGCGCTGATACTTCAAAGATGTACCTGTGATACGACGTGGAAGGATCTTACCCTGCTCGTTCAAGAACTTCTTCAAGAACTCTGGGTCCTTATAGTCGATGTACTTAATACCGCTCTTCTTGAAACGGCAATACTTCTTCTTCTTTGTGTCGATAGAAGGAGCGGTCAAATAACGGATTTCTGATTTCTGATCTGCCATGATTAAGCCTCCTCTTTTTTACCAAGCTTTGCACGACGCTTCTCTGCGTAAGCGGCAGCATACTTGTCAAGTTTAACAGTCATGTAACGAATTACTTTCTCGTCGCGGCGATAAGCTGTCTCGAGCTTAGCGATAACAGTTGGCTCAGCCTTGAACTCAACCAAGCTGTAGAAGCCTGATGTCTTCTTCTCGATGTTGTAAGCCAACTTCTTCAAACCCCAAGCCTCTTTGTTCAGAATCTCAGCACCATTATCGGTGAGTACCTTCTCGAACTTAGCGACCGTTTCCTTCATCTGTTCATCAGACAAAACGGGAGTCAAAATGAAAACGGTTTCGTATTGATTCATACTACTTTTGTAAATAATTAAAAAATTAATATTAAAATTCTCTTGCAAAACATAGAAATGTGTGCGTAAACACACACCTTTTCACGAATTGCGGTGCAAAATTACAACTTTTTCTTGAATTAACCAAATATTTTTTGTACTTTTGCAGAAAATAATTGTTAATTGCAAGAAAATATGGATAAAAGACTCAAAAAATCGCTCCATACCCTCCCTTCCATGGGTATGACCTTCATCGTTTTGGGCGTTCTGCTGCTTGCGGCAAGCTTCGCCTTTGCCATCAAGAACAACATCATGCTGTTTGCAGGTCTGTTCTTCATCCTGGCTGGCATTGCCGGATTTGTCTATTCGCTGAAGAAGGGATAAGAAACGGAACCTGGACATGATGTTTCAGATAAGACGATTCAGAAATGAAAGAAAAAAAGGGATAGGTTTTCTGCAAACTTATCCCTTTTCTCTTTTTCCATAGATAGCTTTCTACTGCTTTATACAGTTTACAGCTTTTCTGTCAATCCATATCCTAATCCATATCCGGAACGATGAGCTTGTAGCCCTTACCATGGATATTGATAATCTCAATCTGCGGATCTTCCTTCAGATGCTTGCGGAGTTTGGTGATATACACATCCATAGAGCGCGCATTGAAGTAGTTGTCGTCAATCCAGATGGTCTTCAATGCGAAATCACGCTGAAGAATCTCGTTGGCATGAGCACAGAGAAGAGCAAGAAGCTCATTCTCCTTGGTTGTCAGCTTGGTCTGCTCATCACCGATGGTAAGTAGCTGCTTCTGTGTATCGAAGGTAAACTTACCGATGTGGTACATGGTAGATTCCTTGGTCTTCTTGCCACGTACACGGCGAAGGATAGCCTCTACACGGAACACCAGCTCCTCCATAGAGAAAGGCTTGGTGATATAATCGTCAGCACCTATCTTGAAACCTTCCAGAATATCCTCCTTCAAAGTCTTGGCAGTAAGGAATACGATTGGCAGATCTGCCGTCTGCTGGCGAATCTCCTGAGCCAGGGTAAAGCCATCCTTCTTAGGCATCATCACATCGAGTACGGCAATATCATACTTGTTCTTGGTGAACTCCTTGAAGCCTGCCTCACCGTCAGGGCACAATGTTGTAGCAAAGCCCTTGGTCTGCAGATACTCACGAAGCAACATACCCAAATTCTCATCATCCTCGCAAAGCAGGATTTTTACTGTCTCTTCCATATTCTTATTATTTTTACTTGTTAATATTCTATTTATCATTGTCTTTTAATCATGTATCACCGGCAGCTTGATGGTAAAGGTAGTACCCTTGCCCAATTCGCTGTCAACCTTGATTTCTCCACCATGCAATTCCACGATTTTCCTCACATAGGCGAGACCGAGGCCGAAGCCCTTCACATCATGCACATTGCCCGTATGTACGCGGTAGAACTTGTCGAAGATCTTCTTCAGGTTCTCCTTCTTCATACCCAAACCCGTATCATTGATAGAGAGATAGAGATGATGCTCATCATTCCATGTCTTCATCGTGACAAACAGAGGCTCTTCGGGTTTACGGTACTTCACGGCATTGTCCATCAGATTGAAAATCACATTCTGGAAATGCACCTCATCCACATAGAGCGTAGAGTCTATCGCCTCGATATCCACGTAAATCTTTCCTCCCGTATGCTCTACGCGGAGGGCGAAAGAGTGAGCCGCATTCTCAACGATTTCATTCAGATCGAGCTCCTTCTTCTTGAACACTGCCTTCTTGCGGTCGAACATACTCATCTGCAATACCTTTTCTACCAGGAAGCGGAGGCGCTTCGATTCATCATCTATCACACCACCCAGATGCTTCTGCATCTGCTCGCTCTTGGAAACCGATGGGTCGTTGAGCATCTGTGCCGCCAGACTGATGCTGGCAATAGGCGTCTTCAACTCATGGGTCATATTGTTGATGAAGTCATTCTTGATCTCCGTATATCGCTTCTGCCGGAAGATGACCACGATGGTGAAGATAAAGGTAATGAGCAATACCAGCGTAAAGATGACACTAGGAATCATGAAGCGCACACTGGAGAAGATGTAGCTGTTCATATCCGGGAAGTGAACCTTTACGACTCCCATCTTCGACTGCGGGTCGTTGCGGAAGAGTACCTGAGAATAGCTGTATTCCTCACCCTCGTCGGTATAATCCGGGCAACGGTACACCTCCCTGCCATCCTGGGTTGTTACCGTAAAGTGATAAGGGATATTGATTCCATTGTTCATCATCTCTGCCTTGAGATCCTGATCCAACTGCTTGAAGTTGATTCGTTCCTTCAATGGTTTATCGGATGCCGAGTAGAGAATGGAATAAACCACTTCGTCGAGCAACGCTTTCTGATACACATAGCGATTCTTCACAATCTCCTGCAAGGACTTCTGAGTCTCATTAAGCGAGTTCTTGTCGCTGCGCAGAATCATCGCCTTCGGCTTGTTGGCAGGATTGGTTGCAATGGTCTTCAACTCGAAGGATGAATAGACCGTACCATCCTTACCTACCACAGAATACTGATGAGAGTGCTGGATGGTTCCATCCAGCTGACCGCTGCGGGTTCCCACAGAATCCTTCTTACTAGCCTTGCGTTCAGTCTCATTGACATCCTTTTCAAGATAGCGCAAAGTTTCATTCAGCTCCAAGTTTCTTGAAGCTTGATATAGGGCTCTGTTGACCGACTCGTCAAACTGTTCCTTCTTCATGTTCACCATTTCCTGGATGTAACTGAGCTGCAGGAATAGCAGCGCAAGGAACGAAAAGCCCATAATAACGGCTATGGTCCAAATCGTTTTCTTTTTCATAGGGGCAAAGATAGGAAATTTCTTAATTGGTTAACACAAAACAGTTAATTATTTCATTTCAATTTGCTCAAATTAACAAAAATAAACGGTTATAATTGCATATATAAAAATAAAAGAGAGCCGACATATCACATGCAGGCTCCCCATTGGTCATATCAACATAAAATTTTAATTTATATAAGAGAGATAATTCGAAGTTATATTTCAAACAACATTTTTATCATAAAGATGAAATATCTTTTCTACTCTATTCAGCCTCCTTAGCCAGTTCAGCCTCATGATCGGCAATCAGCTTGCTCTGGATATCGGTAGGAACCAACTCGTAGCTGGCAAACTTGGTGGTGAACGAAGCACGACCACCGGTAAGCGAGCTGAGGGAGATAGAATAGTTGGCAAGCTCCTTGAGTGGAATCTTGGCACTCAACTTCTGGTAACCTGCCTCAGAATCCATACCCATGATAAGGGCACGGCGTCCCTGAAGATCACTCATCACATCACCCATATAGTCGGCTGGCACGTAAACCTCCAAATCATAGATAGGCTCCAGAATCTTTGGACCTGCCTGCTTGAAGGCATCGCTGAAAGCACGACGGGCAGCCAGCATGAATGACAACTCATTGCTATCTACCGGGTGCATCTTGCCATCATATACGATAACTCGGACATCACGGGCGTAAGAACCTGTAAGAGGTCCATGCTCCATACAATCCATGATACCTTTCAGGATAGCCGGCATGAAACGGGCATCGATAGCTCCACCAACCACAGAGTTGAGGAATACCAACTTGCCACCCCACTCCAGGGAAACTTCTTCACGGCTCTTGATGTTCATCTTGAACTCCTGACCGTTGAAGGTGAATGATGTCGGATCTGGCATACCCTCTGCGTATGGCTCAACGATGAGGTGAACCTCACCAAACTGACCAGCACCACCACTCTGCTTCTTATGACGATAGTCGGCACGAGCCTTCTTGGTAATGGTCTCACGATATGGGATGTGAGGCTCCTCGAAGACTACATTGAGCTTTTCGTTGTTCTCCAGACGCCACTTCAATGTACGGAGGTGGAACTCACCCTGACCGCGTACGATCACCTGGCGCAACTCCTTGCTCTGATCCACAACCCATGTTGGGTCTTCCTGACGCATCTTGAGAAGAGCAGCCATCAGCTTCTCTGTATCCTGGGCATTGACAGCCTTGATGGCACGAGAGTACTTAGGATTAGGATACTTGATGAAATCGAAGCGCCACTCAGCACCCTTTCCATTCAAGGTATTGCCCGTCTTCACGTCCTTCATCTTCACGGTACAACCGATATCACCGGCATTCAACTGATCTACAGGCACACGGTTGGCACCCGCACAGGCATAAATCTGTCCGATACGCTCCTTGGAACCACGGTCAGAATTGGTCAGGTCGTCACCACTCTTGATAGAACCACTCATCACCTTGAAGTAACTTACCTCACCGATATGTGGTTCCAAGCCTGTCTTGAAGAAGTAAACACTCTCAGGACCATTGGTATCAGGAGTAATTTCCTCACCACGGGTATTATGCACCTTAGGCATCTCGCTTACGAAAGGAACAACGTTGCCCAAGAACTCCATCAGGCGGTGAACACCCATAGACTTGCCTGCGCAAACGCAGAATACTGGGAAGATGCTGCGAGTTACCAATCCCTTGCGGATACCCTCACGAAGTTCCTCCTCTGTCAAGCTTTCACTCTCGAAGAATTTCTCCATCAAGCCCTCGTCGTTTTCGGCAGCAGCCTCAACGAGTGCAGCATGAAGTTCCATTGCCTTGTCCATTTCCTCCTCAGGAATATCCTCGATGATAGGAGCACCGCCTTCTGGTTTCCAGGAATATTTTTTCATCAATAACACGTCAATGAGAGCATTGAAGCCAGGACCTGTCTCGATAGGATATTGTATCTGCACACACTTAGAACCATAAATGTCCTTCATGGTGGCAATGAGGTTGTCAAAATCGCACTTGTCTGAGTCAAGCTGGTTAACGAGGAAAATAACAGGCTTGTTCAACTTCTCGGTATAACGGAAGTTGTTCTGGGTGCCTACCTCTGGACCATACTGACCATTGATAAGGATGACTGCCTGATCGGTAACATTGAGTGATGTAATGGCACCACCTACGAAATCATCGCTACCAGGGCAATCTATAATGTTAAGCTTCTTATTGTTCCACTCCACATGAAAAACGGTAGGGAACACTGAGTAGCCATACTCCAACTCTACTGGGAAGTAGTCGCTCACCGTATTCTTCGCTTCTACAGAGCCTCTACGCTTGATAACGCCTGCTTCAAATAACATACTCTCGGCAAGTGTAGTCTTGCCGCTACCCGCACTGCCCAGCAATGCAATGTTTTTAATCTCATTAGTCTGATATACTCTCATGACGCTTATAGATTTTTAAGGGTTATACTTAAAATTGCTAGTTATTCGACAGTCCAATCATACGATTTTTCTGTTTCGTGCTACTAAATTACACATTTTTCGGCAATCCAGCAAATTTTTTCACAAAAAACTTGCTCTAAATTAAATTATATTAGTAATTTTGCATCTTGTTAAGACATACTTCTAGGCTTATACCTTATTATATATAGAGAAAGATAAGACTAAAGCCAGAAATGCCGATTAGGAATTCAGACTTTAAAAAACATGGCAGGACTATACATACATATCCCATTCTGTGAGAGCCGCTGCATCTACTGCGGTTTCTACAGCACCACATCCCTCAGCATGCGGGATGATTACGTTGATGCTCTGTGCAAGGAAATGAAGATGCGCCCCTTCAAAACGGCAACTGATTACGATTACAGTTTAAGAACCATCTACCTGGGGGGTGGAACTCCCAGCCAGCTTACCCACGATCAGCTCATCCACCTTTTCGAAGGTATCAAGAAGGCTTATTTTCCTCCAGATCATCCGGAAGAAGAATTCTCTAAAATGGAAATCACGATGGAATGCAACCCCGATGATGTCTCAGAAGAATTCTGCAAGACTCTCCTGCAGCTGCCCGTAAACAGGGTAAGCATGGGAGCACAGACTTTCTCAGACCATCGCCTGGGCTTTCTTCACCGCCGCCACAAGGCTGCAGATGTCAAGGCTGCCATCAAAAGGTTGCGTGGCATCGACATCCACAACATCAGCATCGACCTGATGTTCGGATTTCCTGGCGAAACTCTGGAAGACTGGAAAAAAGACATTGATGAAGCCATCAAACTGGGGGTAGAACACATCTCTGCCTACAGCTTGATGTACGAAGAAGGAACGACTCTCTACAGAATGCTGGAACAGGGAAAGATAGAGGAAATCGATGAGGAAACCAGCCGACAGATGTATGAGCTACTCATCACCCAACTCGTCTCTGCCGGATACGAGCACTACGAAATAAGCAACTTCGCCAAGCCAGGCTACCGATCACGCCACAACAGCAGCTATTGGCATGAAGTGCCCTATATCGGAATAGGTGCAGCCGCCCACTCCTACAGACGAGAGACAAAAAGAGGTGAAGAAAACAAGATTGAAGCCACCAGAAGCTGGAATGTGGACAATATCAGGGAATACATCGCTTCCATCCAAAAGGGAGAATTGCCTAGTGAAACCGAATCCCTGGATCTTTCTACAAGATACAATGACCTTATCACCACGGCATTACGGACAAGCGATGGTATTGATATAGAAAAGATGGAAAAGGAGTTTGGTGACCAATTAGCTTCACAGATGATGCAGGAAGCTGAGAAGCATATTCATAGAGGACTCATGAAGATAAGCAACGGGAAGCTATCACTTACCCATGAAGGTCTCTATATATCAGATGACATCATGAGCGACTTTATGATCGTATAAAAATACATCATCACACAAAAAATGGAGCCTTAATTCCAAGGCTCCATTTTATCAAGACCATATTTCTTATATCTTTCGTAGTAATACTGTTTAATTTGATCAATTGCCTGAATGGTTGACTTCTTTTTCTGAAAAAAAGGTTTTATCATCTGCAAAAGAACAAACAGTACCACCACTATCAATAAAATAATGGCCCAAGACAGCACCTCACTCTTCAGATTGACATGAGGCTGAATGAGAATACCTGCAGCCACGGGAAGGATATAACACACCCAATCCATAGGCGTATCTAATTTCGTTGATTCCAGGTATTCCTGCCGCAGGTTGCCAGGAGCATTCAAAAGCATTCTCTTGCTGTGTGCGCTCCAATACTCTTCAAATTCTTTTTCCATTAACTTTTATTACTCCTCTTATTTAGGTACCAGTCTAATAGGCTATCTACAGACATCACCTATTCTCTTATACTCTTATTTATTATAACAATTTACTATTGTAGTCTTGCATTTCATGCAATTCGTCGACAAAGATACTACATTTATCTGTAATCCGCAAATATTTATCTCCAAGCATCAGTTTCTTAACTATATTTCACTAAAATATTTTTTTAAAGCCGTTTTTAAAACAAGATACGCTATTTAGTATCGAAAAAAAGACTACAGCCAAAAAGAAAAGCATATTCCCCCTGTACACACCAAATAAAAGGGCAATACTCATAGAAGCATTGCCCTTTTTAAATACTATGTATTTATTATTTGATGTATTTTTTATCTCTCACCCAATGGAGTATAATCCAACTCACCCAGAATATTCTTGTAAGCAGGACGGATGATGCGGCGACCCTCGAAGTTGAGCTCCTCGATACGATGAGCTGTCCAACCCACAATACGAGCCATGGCAAAGATAGGAGTATAAATCTCCTGAGGGAGACCAATCATCTCATAGATGAAACCGCTGTAGAAATCGAGGTTGGCACAGGCAGGCTTGCTGCCGCCACGATGCTCCTGCAGGCACTTGATACCCTCCTGCTCAATAAGCTTCAGAAAGTTGTACTCATCCTCCCTACCCTTCTCCTTGGCAAGCTCGCCAGCCAGGCGCTTCAACTCTACGGCACGAGGATCGCTCAAGGTATAAACCGCATGGCCGATACCATAGATAAGACCCGTCTTATCATAAGCCTCCTTGTTGAGCATGCGCTTCAGGTAGATATCGAGTTCGTTGACATTGGTCCAATCCTTGATAGCCTCCTTCAGATGATGGAACATATTGATAACCTTGATGTTGGCACCACCATGAAGAGGACCCTTCAAGCTACCGATACCGGCAGCAATAGAGCTGTAGGTATCCGTGCGGGTAGAAGAGGTGACACGCACCGTGAAGGTAGAGTTGTTACCACCACCATGCTCTGCCTGGATGATGAGGAGCAGATCGAGCATACGCGCATCCAGCTCAGAGTAGTTCTCGTGCTTCATCATATAGAGGAAGTTCTCTGCGATAGAGAGATTCTCGCGTGGATGGCGAATGTGCAAGCTTCTGCCCTGTACAGAGTGACGATAGATGTTGTATGCATAGGCGATGATCGTTGGGAACTTCGCAATCAGCTCCACACTCTGACGCATCAGGTTGTCGCGGCTGATATCGTCAGGGTTCGGATCGAAGGTGTACATTTCGAGCACGCAACGAGCCAGGATGTTCATGATGTTAGAACCCTCCAGCTCGATGATGTGAGTAATGGTACGGTGGTCGAGCGGCATGTTGTCGTTCAGGAGTTCCTTGAAAGCCTCCAACTCCTCCTTATCCGGCAGCTGACCGGAAAGGAGCAGGAAGGCAACCTCCTCAAATCCGAATCGTTTCTCCTTCAAGAGAGGAGTAACGAGGTCGTCAAGCTCGTAGCCACGATAATAGAGCTTACCCTCGGTAGGCTTCAGCTTGCCATTCTCATCGCGCTCGTAACCCACAACGTTACCGATGTTGGTCAATCCTACCAGCACACCAGAGCCATCCTCATTACGAAGTCCACGCTTTACATTGAACTTGGTGAATGCATCCTTATCTATCTTGCATGAGTTCTTTACCTCATCGCTTAATTTATATATCAAATATTCTTTATTCATAACTGTTACTTCTTTGCAGCAAAGTTCAATGCAGAACCAGCCTTGAACCATGCAATCTGTGTATCATTATAAGTATGCTCTACCTCGAAACTATCCTCAGATCCATCCTTGTGCTTCAAGGTGACGGTGAGTTTAGAACCTGGAGCAAACTCCTTCAAACCGGTGAGTGAGATGCGGTCGTCTTCCTGTACCTTATTATAATCATCCTTATTGCAGAATGTAAGGGCGAGCATACCCTGCTTCTTAAGGTTGGTTTCGTGGATACGGGCGAAACTCTTGGCAAGAATCACCTTCACGTTCAGGAAACGAGGCTCCATGGCTGCATGCTCACGAGATGAGCCTTCACCGTAGTTATCCTCAGCCACCACGATGCTGCTGATGCCCTGCGCCTTGTAAGCCTTGGCTGCGGTAGAAACCTCCACATACTTGCCATCCAACTGGTTCTTCACCTTGTTGCTCTCGCCATTGAAGGCGTTGACGGCACCCATCAGCAGGTTATCAGAGATATTCTGAAGATGTCCGCGGAACTTCAACCATGGACCAGCCATTGAGATATGGTCGGTGGTACACTTGCCCTCGGTCTTGATGAGGAGAGGCATATCTACCAGGTCCTTTCCATCCCAAGGAGCGAATGGAGCCAATTTCTGCAGGCGGTTGCTATCTGGAGCAATTACCACCTCAATGTTAGCATTTGCTTCGCTAGGAGCGATGAAGCCCTTGTCTTCTACAGCAAATCCCTTAGGAGGGAAGGTGAAACCAGCAGGCGCATCGAGCTTCACGCTATTGCCATCCTTATCTAATAAGGTATCGGTGGCTGGATTGAAATCCAGGCGGCCGGCAATGGTGAGTGCCACGGTGAGCTCAGGGCTACCGATGAAGGCAAATGTATTAGGGTTGCCATCAGCACGACGGCGGAAGTTTCTATTGAAAGAGGTGACGATGGCATTCTTGCGGGTGTTGTCATCAGTGTGACGCTTCCACTGTCCGATGCAAGGGCCGCAGGCATTGGTCATGATCAAGGCACCAATCTTCTTGAAGTCATCGAGGATACCATCACGCTCGGCAGTATAGCGAATCTGCTCAGAACCAGGGTTGATGATGAGCTGCCCCTTTACCTGGATGCCCTTCTCGTAAGCCTGGCGTGCCACACTTGCCGCACGGGCCAAATCCTGATAGGAAGAGTTGGTACAGCTTCCTACCAATCCAACTTCTACCACCATAGGATAATCATTAGCAGGACCCTTCGCCTTCATGTGAGAGATAGGGGTTGCCGCATCTGGAGTAAACGGACCATTGAGATGTGGCTCGACCTTAGAGAGGTCGATTTCTACAATCTGGTCGTAGAAGGCAGATGGATTGGCAAGCACCTCGTCATCAGCACGAAGTTCGGCAGCGTTCTTCTGGGCAAGAGAAGCAATCTCCTCACGACCCGTCTTGCGGAGATATTCGCTGGCATTCTGGTCGAATGGGAAGATAGAGCAGGTAGCACCCAGCTCTGCACCCATGTTACAGATGGTAGCCTTACCCGTGGTAGAGATGCCGTCGAGGCCATCGCCAAAGTATTCGAGGATGGCATTGGTACCACCCTTCACAGTGAGAATGCCCAAGATTTCGAGAATCACATCCTTTGGAGTAGCCCAGCCAGAGAGCTTACCCGTGAGATGCACACCGATGAGGCGAGGCATCTTGAGTTCCCAAGGCTGACCTGTAAGTACATCCACGGCATCAGCACCACCAACGCCCACGGCTACCATACCGAGACCGCCGGCATTTGGAGTATGGGAATCTGTACCCACCATCATACCGCCTGGGAAGGCATAGTTCTCGAGTACCACCTGGTGGATGATACCAGCTCCTGGTCCCCAGAACCCGATGTGATATTTCTGAGATACCGACTTCAAGAAATCATATACCTCCTTGTTGGTCATACATGCTTCAGGAAGGTCTTGAGTAGCACCCACGTCTGCACGAATCAAGTGATCGCAATGTACTGAAGCTGGAACAGCCACTTTATCCTTACCTGCGTTCATAAACTGCAAGAGCGCCATCTGAGCGGTAGCATCCTGCATCGCCACGCGGTTAGGTCGGAAATCCACATATTCTATACCTCTTTTATATGGGCGCAACTCAGCAGGGTCGAAAAGATGCGCAAAGAGCACCTTCTCGGCATAAGTGAGAGGTCGTTTCACAGTAGCCTTAGCCTGTTTTACACTTTCCGAATACGAAGCATAAAAGCTTCTCAGCATTTCAATGTCCAGTATCATCTTATTCACTAATTATTTGATTAATTATACACTCGTGTGCGCACACCATACAACAGCAAAATACGCACTACCGAACTTTTTTGTTTGCAAATATACGACTTTTTCTGCAAATAGTAGCACATTTTATCGAAAATTTATCATTTTGCTAGCATTTTTCTTGATTCTTGATGAATTTGTTGCATATTTATACGAAAGATTGCTGTTTTTCCACTATAAATAAAGAATTCAAAGTAAAAACATCAGAAAAGCAAGAAAACAATAGTAAAAGCAGAAGAAAATCAGAAAACAATCGCAGAAGAAAAAGAAAAACGATAAAACATTTGGCGCTATACACATTATTTATTATCTTTGCAGATGTTATGAGAATAGACATTATTACAGTATTACCAGAGATGCTGGAGGGATTCTTCAATGAATCCATCCTGGCACGTGCGCAGAAGAAGGGCCTCGCAGAGATCCATCTCCACAACTTGCGCGACTATACATTAGATAAATGGAAACGAGTGGACGACTATCCATACGGAGGAAGCGCCGGAATGGTGATGCAATGCGAACCAATAGACCGATGCATCACAGCCCTGAAGGCAGAGCGTGACTACGATGATGTCATCTATGTATCTCCGGATGGCGAGACCTTCAACCAGAAGATAGCCAACGAAATGTCGCTGGGTGGAAACCTCATCATCCTCTGCGGTCACTACAAGGGAATCGACCAGCGCGTGCGCGACCATCTTATTACCAGAGAAATCAGCGTAGGTGATTATGTGCTCACGGGCGGCGAACTGGCAGCAGCAATTATTTCAGATGCGGTAATCCGACTCGTACCAGGAGTCATCAGCGATGAACAGAGTGCCCTCTCCGACTGCTTCCAAGACGACATTCTTTCTGCTCCTATCTACACCCGTCCTTCAGACTACAAGGGTTGGAAGGTTCCTGAAATCCTGCTTAGCGGCAATGAAGCAAAAATCCGCCAGTGGGAATTTGACCAGGCAATGGAACGAACCAAGCGATTAAGACCCGACTTGCTTAAAGAATAATAGGCTGATAGGCAGAAGCCAATCTGCAGGATGGGCATATATAAAAGATAAGTACATATATTAAGGGGAGTATATATTAAGGTGAACATATATACAAGAATAGCCTGTTCTCAAAACACGACTTTTTGTTTTGAGAACAGGCTGTTTTATAATGAGAATTTCAAACTAGGAATCTATGATGCAAACTTCATCATAGGAATTTCTCACAAAACTTTTCTCCCAGCATAAATCCTTCTTCATAGAGACGCTCTAACCTATCCGTATCCTTCTCTATGCGCCCTACTTCCATTGGACGAATCGGACGGATACAAGTTATTTTGCCAGCAGCCTCCAAATCATCAATCAGTTGAATCTGCTCATTATAAACCTTATGCCGATGACTCAAGACCACTCGCAGGCGCGGATAGTTCTTATATAAATAAGGTAGCTTTCTATCTTTGCCAGTATCTCTCCAACCTTTGTTGCGGGTCAAGACAACCACATTGTGCTCATAACCTTTGTCTATAGCTCTCATCACGGGAATACTGTCTGATATTCCACCATCGAGCATTGGGATACCATCCACATCCACGATTTTACTCACGTATGGCAAACTGCTGGAAGCCCGTACAATATCGAGGGCACGCTGCCGATCATGATTTTCCGAAAGATACATAGGCTTGCCCGTAAGACAATTCGTGGTAACCATCTCGAATCGGTCGGCATATTTAAAATAGGTATCAAAATCGTAAGGAAGCAACAGATTCGGAAACTTATCGTAGAGCAACTCACGGTCGAAAATACACCCTTGCATTACCAGATGTCGGATGCCGATATACTGATACCTCGCCAAATAATCGATATTTGAGATACGGGCACGACGCGGCTGGCGACTGATGTACGACATACCATTACATGCACCTGCCGACACCGCCACCGTATATGGGAAATAAACATCATGCTTCATAAAAGCATCAAGTACGCCACTGGTAAAGACGCCACGCATACCTCCACCTTCCAAGACCAAACCAGTTTTTTCCAAATTCAACTTC
The DNA here is from genome assembly GCF_003473645.1 of Prevotella sp. AM23-5. Taxonomy (NCBI): domain Bacteria; kingdom Pseudomonadati; phylum Bacteroidota; class Bacteroidia; order Bacteroidales; family Prevotellaceae; genus Prevotella; species Prevotella sp. AM23-5. The sequence goes on from NZ_QUCG01000007.1 coordinate 44,170, forward strand.
ATAACCTTTATTCTTCCACTGTTTTTTGATTGCATTACACTAATCAAGATTCATACTCTTACAGATTATCACTCTCTGCATTACTAACGATTTGCACTCTGAGAAAACTCATTTTCTTACATTTTGTCCCTCAAAAAGAGCATTTTTATATTAATTATTTATAAATTCGCTAGTTTTTTCTATTTTTGATTGCAAAGATAATACATTTTTGCGAAATAATTGCTAACTTTGCAGCAAAATAAAGTAAAATTCTAAAAATATGTTTAGCAAGGACACTTATATCAGCCGCAGACAAGAGCTTAAGAAGCTCGTCAAAAGCGGCGTCATCATTCTTTTCGGAAACAACAATTCACCTTGTAATTTCCCTAATAACGGATATTACCCATTCCGCCAGGACTCAACATTCCTGTACTATTTCGGTTTGCAGCGAGACGGTTTGGTTGGTGTAATTGACATAGATAACGACATCGAAACTTTAATCGGTGATGATATCGACTTGGTAGATATCGTATGGTACGGAAGCGTAGATAGCGTCCACAATCTCGCAGAGCAGGTGGGCGTACATAATTCTGCACCAATGAAGAGTCTGAAGACCATCTGCAATGATGCTATGGCGAAGAAACGCAAGATTCACTTCTTGCCACCTTACCGCTATGATATCAAGCTTCAGGTATTTGACCTCCTTGGAATTCATCCAAACCAGCAGAAAGAGGAAGCCAGCATGGATCTCATCAAGGCGGTTGTCAAGATGCGTTCTACCAAGACTCCTGAGGAAATTGAGGAATTGGAGCGTGCTTCTGTTATCGGATATAAGATGCACACCACTGCTATGAAGCTCGTCCGCCCAGGAATCACAGAAAAATATGTAGCAGGACAGGTAAGCGGAATTGCTCACTCTTATGGAGCAATGGTTAGTTTCCCTACTATCTTCAGCCAGCATGGAGAGATTCAGCATGGTTATCCATCTATGAATCTGCTCGAGGAAGGAAGACTGGCACTTTGTGATGCAGGTGCAGAGACTATGAACAATTACTGTTCAGACCATACTCGTACAATGCCAGTCAGCGGTAAGTTCAGCCAGCGCCAACTGGAAATCTACTCTATCGTAGAGGCATGTCACGACTACGCTCTGGAAGTTGCAAAGCCAGGTGTGAAGTGGGCTGATGTCCACTTTGCCGTATGCCGCTTGCTCTTCGACCGTATGAAAGAGTTAGGTCTTGCCAAAGGTGATACAGAAGAGGCTGTACGTGCTGGTGCCCACGCTATGTTCCTGCCTCACGGATTGGGACACATGATGGGTATGGATGTTCACGATATGGAGAACCTCGACCAGATAAACGTTGGCTTTGATGATGAAGTTCGCCCTAACCTGGAACAGTTTGGTACAAACTGCCTGCGTATGGGCCGTCGCCTTGAAGAAGGCTTCGTAGTAACAGATGAGCCAGGTGTTTACTTCATTCCAGCTCTCATCGACGAATGGAAAGCTTCAGGTCATTGTGCAGAGTTCCTCAACTTCGATAAGATTGAGACCTACAAAGACTTCGGAGGCATCCGTATCGAGGATGATGTACTCATCACCAAGGATGGTTGCCGATTCCTCGGAACCGACCGTATACCTTACCATCCAAAGGATGTAGAGGAGTATATGGCTGCCCACAGAGGAGAGATTCTTTAAATAGAAAAATCCATTCAAGCAAATGAACGAAGAACCCTCAAGGTTTTCAATACTTGAGGATTCTTCATAGAGAGATATAAGTATAGAATAACATTATTAATTTAAGAGAAAAATTTCATGAAGAAATCAATGATCGTTGCAGCTATGTTGGCCATGGTTGCCACTGGCGCAAATGCGAAATCAGCAACTGATTCTGCAACTATTGCAAAGAACAAGCCTGTATTCACAGTTGTGAAACAGAATCCTATTACAAGCATCAAGGACCAGAACCGCAGCGGTACGTGCTGGGCTTACTCTACACTCAGCTACTTCGAAAGCGAGATTCTGAAGCATACAGGTAAAACCTACGACCTCAGCGAGATGTTCGTAGCTAACAAGACTTATATGGACCGCGCCACTATGGCTGTAAGAATGCACGGTGACGTAAGCTTCTCTCAGGGCGGTAGCGCATACGATGTACTTTATGCTTTGCAGCACTACGGAATCGTACCGGAGGGCGCAATGCCAGCTCCTGGTACTTTGACAGGCGACTCACTCGCTAACTTCGGTGAGTTCTTCGATGTAATGACTCCATACGTAGAGGCTGTAGCTAAGAGCAACGCTAAGAAGATTTCTTCTGCCTGGAAGAGCGGTCTTCAGGGTATCATCGACTCATATATCGGTAAGACTCCTGAGAAGTTCACATATCAGGGCAAGCAGTACACTCCACAGTCATTCTGCCAGAGCCTCGGCTTGAACCTCGATGATTATGTTACCATCACCAGCTACACTCACCACCCAATGTGGAGCAAGTTTGCTGTTGAGGTACAGGATAACTGGCGTTGGCCTTTGAGCTACAACGTACCAATGGATGACCTTTGCAAAATCATCGACAACGCTATCAACAACGGCTACACAGTAGCTTGGGGTGGCGACGTAACAGAGGACGGCTTCACTCGTAAGGGTCTCGGTATCGCATACGACGTCAAGAAGGTTCGTTCTATGGCAGGTACAGACGCAGACCACTGGTTCAAACTCTCTAAGGACGAGAAGAAGGAGAAGTTCGATTCACTTGGTGTAAACGCACCAGAAGTTGTTCCTACCCAGGCTATGCGCCAGGAAGCTTTCGACAACTGGGAGACTACCGATGACCATGGTATGCACATCTATGGTATCGCTAAGGACCAGAACGGCAAGGAGTACTATATGGTAAAGAACTCATGGGGTGAGTATGGTGACTACAAGGGAACATGGTATATGACCAAGGCTTTCGTAGCTTACAAGACAATGGACTTCATGGTAAACAAGAATGCCATTCCTAAGGATATCCGCAAGAAGCTCGGCATCTAATTTATTCAAAATAAACATAACCAAAGGCAGCAAACAGTAGAGTTTGCTGCCTTTTTGTTTACCTGCAAGTATTATTTTTACTTAAATCTAGGTATTTTTAAATAAAATACTTCATAAACATTTTCGATTGTCACTTTATTTTCGTAACTTTGGGGGCAGAAATAAAAAATAATTAAAATGCATTTTAAATGGAATTACGAAGAACCGACACCAGAGCTGGAGAAATCGGCTAAAGAACTAGCCGACAAACTCAGTATCAGCCCTATCCTAGCCAAGCTTCTCATCCATAGAGGCATTACGACAGAATCTGCAGCCAAGCGGTTTTTCCGTCCCCAGCTGTCTGATCTCATCAATCCATTCCTGATGAAGGATATGGATATCGCTGTTGATCGCCTCAACGATGCTATGGGAAGAAAGGAGCGCATCATGGTCTATGGAGACTATGACGTGGATGGATGCACGGCTGTAGCATTGGTGTACAAGTTTCTGCAACAGTTTTATTCCAACATTGATTACTACATACCAGACCGATACGACGAAGGCTATGGAGTAAGCAAAAAGGGAATAGACTTTGCGCACGAAACAGGTGTAAAACTCATCATTATCCTGGATTGCGGCATCAAAGCTATCCAGGAGATAGAATATGCCAAGAGTCTTGGCATAGACTTCATCATCTGCGACCATCATGTCCCTGACGACGTGATGCCACCAGCTGTGGCCATACTTAACCCCAAACGCCCGGATGATCCATTCCCATTCAAGCATCTCTGCGGTTGTGGCGTAGGATTCAAGTTCATGCAAGCATTTGCCAAGAACAACAACATTCCATTCTCACGCCTCATCCCATTACTCGACTTCTGTGCCGTGAGCATTGCTGCCGACATAGTGCCTGTGGTGGATGAAAACCGAATCCTTGCCTTCCACGGACTCAAACTTCTCAATACCAATCCAAGTATCGGACTCAAGGCGATTATCGACATCTGCGGACTCAACGGAAGAGAGCTGTCTATGAGTGACATTGTCTTCAAGCTAGGACCACGCATCAATGCATCAGGACGTATGGAGAACGGCAAGGAAAGCGTGGATCTGCTGGTAGAGCGAGACTTCGGTCAGGCTCTGAAAATGGCAAAGCACATCAATGAGTACAACGAACAACGCAAGGACATAGACAAGCAGATGACAGAAGAAGCCAATCTAATCGTGTCACGACTGGAGACACAGAAACACAACTCCAGCATCGTACTCTATGATGAAGGTTGGAAAAAGGGAGTCATCGGCATCGTTGCATCCCGACTTACGGAAATCTACTTCCGTCCTACCGTAGTATTGACCCGTGACGGAGACCTTGCAACAGGTTCGGCTCGCAGCGTAACAGGATTCGATGTATATTCTGCCATCAAGAGTTGCCGCGACCTGCTTATCAACTTCGGAGGTCACACCTATGCCTGCGGACTTACGATGAAATGGGAAAACGTGAAGGAGTTTAGAGACAGATTCCACCAGTACGTGGCAGAACATATCGCTCCCGAACAGACGGAAGCGATGCTCAACATAGATGCGATGATAGACTTCAAGGACATAACGAAACAGCTGCACTCAGATTTAAAGAAGTTCTCACCTTTTGGTCCATGCAATAGCAAACCCGTATTCTGCACGCAGAACGTATATGATTACGGCACCAGCAAGGTGGTGGGCAGAGAGCAAGAGCATATCAAACTGGAATTGGTAGATTCTAAATCGAGTACCGTAATGAACGGAATTGCCTTCGGGCAAAGCGCGGCTGCCCGATACATCAAAAGCCGCCGCAGTTTCGACATTGCATACACCATTGAGGACAATATTTTCAAGAAGAATCAAGTCCAACTTCAAATAGAGGCTATCAGGCCAAATGACTAAGAAAAAATGGCAGATCAATTTCAACTTATTCTGCAAAAGTATTGGGGGTATCCTGATTTCCGAGGCATTCAACGCAATATCATCGAAAGCATTGCCTGCGGACGGGATACCCTCGGTCTTATGCCGACAGGTGGCGGCAAATCCATCACATTCCAGGTGCCTGCCTTGGTCAAGGAAGGTGTATGTATCGTCATCACCCCTCTCATCGCCCTGATGAAAGACCAGGTACAGCATCTTAGAGAACGCGGTATACTGGCTGATGCCATCTATGCAGCCAAATCGAGAAACGAAATTCTTCAGACGCTCGACAACTGTATCTTCGGGGGCGTAAAGATTCTCTACGTTTCACCAGAACGACTCGCATCAGAACTCTTTCAGACCAAGCTCAAACACATCCATGTAAGTTTCATCACAGTAGATGAAGCCCATTGTATCAGCCAATGGGGCTACGATTTCCGCCCTTCTTACCTGCAGATAGCCAAAATCAGGGAAATGATTCCCCAGGTACCTATCCTTGCTCTTACAGCGACTGCGACTCCAGAAGTTGTGGATGATATACAGGAAAGACTCCATTTTGCAGAAAAGAATGTGTTTAAGATGAGCTTCGAACGCAAGAACCTCGCTTATGTTGTACGCAACACTTCCAATAAGCAGGGTGAAATGGTGCATATCCTGCAAAGCGTGAAAGGCTCAGCCATAGTCTATGCCCGAAGTAGAAAACGCACCAAGGAAATGGCTGAACTATTGTCTAAGAAAGGTATTTCCGCCACCTTTTACCATGCCGGACTAGCTCCTGATGAGAAGGATGTGCGACAGAAAGCCTGGCAGGCAGACGAAGTAAGGGTGATGTGCGCCACAAACGCCTTTGGAATGGGAATAGACAAACCCGATGTGAGGATGGTGATTCACATAGACTGTCCCGATTCACTTGAGGCTTACTTCCAGGAGGCTGGACGTGCCGGAAGAGATGGGGAGAAATCCTATGCAGTACTGCTTTTTGACAGAAGCGACGAGTCGAAACTCAAGAAACGAATAGATGATACCTTTCCTCCTAAAGAAATGATACAGGACGTTTACGAACATCTTGCCTACTTCTACCAGATAGGTGTAGGTAGCGGATGTGGCAAGACCTTCGAGTTTGACATCGATAAATTCTGCATCACCTACAAGTTTTTCCCTACCAAAGTAGATTCTGCCCTCAGGATTCTTGAACGAAGCGGCTATCTGCACTACGAGGACGATCCAGATGGTAAAGCCCGCGTTATGTTTCTCCTGGGCAGAAACGAACTTTATATACTCGATCAGCTTCCTCCTACACTGGAGGCGGTCATCACAGCATTACTGCGCAGCTACGGCAGTCTGTTTGTGGATCTTACCTTCATAGACGAGCATCTTATTGCCCGCCAGGCGGAATTAAACATCCAGCAGGTATATTTTGCATTAAAGAACCTGGCAGCCCGCCACATCATCAAATTCATCCCCCGCCGCAAGATACCTTTCATCAGCTATACACGCGACCGAGTAGATGGCAACAAGGTACAGATTCCGCAAGAGGTATGGGAAGGCCGAAGAGAGCAATATATGAAGCGTATTCAAAGCATGCTGCAATATGCCAAAAATGATGAGATATGCCGCTCACGCCAGTTGCTCGCCTATTTTGGTGAACATAATGAAACGAAATGCCAGCAGTGTGATGTTTGCCTGGCGAAGGAAACGGAAGAGAAAGAAAAGGAATTCCGCAGAAAGATTGCAGAAGAAGAAATCATCATAGAAGACCTCAAAGTCATAGAAAAACGAAAGGATGATTGAAAAGATAAAAGGATGATTGAAAGCCGAAAGGATGATTGGAAAAGCAACCTCCTTTCGGCTTTATCATATACGTAAAAGGGAGCGACCCATCGCGGACCGCTCCCTTTATAACATTATGTACGAGAAAAAAATTAGTTATTCTCAGGACGAAGCTTACGTACAGTAACACCAGCCTGCCACATCTCCTTGTTGCGCATAGCCTCGAGTTCTGCGTTCAACTTCTCACGGTAATCAGCCTGAGAGTTCTTGTCGATAGAAATCTGAGCCTCATTACCAGTCTTAACAGAGTAATACAACCATTCCATAACAGGCTTGATAGCCTCACGGAAACGAGGAGCCCAATCAAGAGCACCACGCTGAGCTGTTGTAGAACAGTTAGCATACATCCAATCCATACCCTTAGCACCGAAGAGAGGGCCAAGGCTCTGAGTCAACTCCTCAACAGTCTCGTTGAATGCCTCAGATGGAGAGTGACCATTCTCACGGAGTACATCGTACTGAGCCTCCAAGAGACCCTCGATAGCACCCATCAAAGAACCACGCTCACCAGTAAGGTCAGAAGTAGCCTCACGCTGGAATGTAGTCTTGAACAGATAACCTGCACCGATACCGATACCGAATGCAATAGTCTTTTCCTCTGCCTTGCCAGATGCATCCTGGTAAACAGCGTAAGAACAGTTCAAACCACGACCCTCGCAGAACATAGTGCGGAGAGAAGTACCAGAACCCTTAGGTGCAACCATAATAACATCAATATCCTTAGGTGGAACAACGCCTGTGCGATCGCTCCAGTTGATAGCGAAACCATGTGAATAATACAAAGTCTTACCTGGTGTGAGGTGTGGCTTAATCTTTGGCCAGCAAGCAATCTGACCGGCATCAGAAAGCAACATACAGATGATAGTACCCTTCTCAGCAGCTTCCTCGATAGAGAACAAAGTCTTGCCTGGTACCCAGCCATCCTTCAAACATTTCTCGTAGGTCTTACCCTGACGCTGTCCGACGATGACGTTGAAACCATTATCGCGAAGGTTGCAAGCCTGACCAGGACCCTGGATACCGTAACCGATAACTGCGATAGTTTCGTTCTTCAATACTTCACGTGCTTTCTCCAATGAAAATTCATGACTGGTGACAACAGTTTCCATTACGCCACCGAAATTCATTTCTGCCATAATTGTAACTTAATTTTTGTGCGGCTTGCCTATTGTGGAGCCGCGGGTTATACTTGTCCATACGGATGCGAGCTGTATTCTTATCCAAAGAGAGCCTGTTTGATCCGTCCACCACCTACACGAGGAAGCGGCACTGGGTTTATTTTTTATTTCGAGTGCAAAGGTAATGAATTTCTATGAAACCACCAAATTTTTCTTTCATTTTTTTATAAATTTCACCTTACTTCTTACAACTTCTACCTCAATATCGCTATTTTGGCTTATTTTTGTTATTTTTATGCAAAATTCTTCCATTTTTTGAGGTTCGTTAACAGAAGCGTCTTTTTCTGTTTTTCCCCCATCACCCACCTTCTCTACGTAGAAATTCAGCTGATCGCCCTGATGACTCTCTGCTACGTATGCGATTTCGAAGCGCTGTAAAAAATGAGTCTTGTAATAATCCAGGTCAAAAAGATCGAGTACATGCTCGATATATTTCACAGAATTAATATGGCCATTTACATCCACATCATTATAATAGGTATGAATAGTACGTACCAATTCTGCATCCTTACCCATCTTGACACGAGAGCTGGCTGCAATAGGACAAGGTTTCTCTGTTTCTATATATTCCTTGATAAGTCCATCATGGATACTGAAAATATCCACTGGCTGACGGGTCTCAGTATCAATCATCGCCCAGACACTTTTACCATAGCCATATACCTTCTCAGCTTCAGAACCATCCGAAACTGATGCACAGATCTTAAAGTTTCGGCTAGTGAAGTACTTCATCGCACTCTCTACCCAGGTCTCTACATAAAACTTATCATAAGACTTTGGCATTTCCTGCATCTCGATAGCGAGACGACTCAAGACCCAGGTTTTGTGTCGGGGCATCAGATAGTTCATTCCATAACCACGATCGTTACTATGGAAATCGGCAGCATTCAGAAGATGATTTCCCAAATGCCCCATAAACAGACGACTTGCAAAATCGCAATGAAAAGGTTCTGCCAGAAACTCGTAGCAACCTACCTTATCTAATAATTCCTGTTTCATATTCTTCGGTTTTTGATTTATTGTTTTATACCTTATTATATATATATATAACGAAGTCCCCTATATCTTTATTACATACAAGAAACTAAAAATCCCTCTGCTCTTGGTCTTCCAACCAGGTAAGCAAAGGGATTTTCCTCGTTTAAATCTGTTTGTTCCAGAATCAATATATTCTTTCAGAATTCCTGTCCGAGACTATTCTTCTGAATTCTTTTTCAGATAATCAGAGATAGGCTCATCGAAGCTTCTTGTAACGGCAATTCTACCACTTCGACTGTACTGCAAAAGACAATCGAAACTGTTGAGCTGATGGAAAAGATCAGCGATATCCTCAGTAAGACCCGCCAAGAGCACAGTACTGTAGGTAGGATTCACCTCCATCATACGGGCATCGTGCTTGCGGATAGTACGGGAAACCTCAGGATTCTCCAAGAGAATAGGAGTAGAAATCTTGTAGAGTGCTACCTCGTGGATGAAAATCTGATCATCTGCATAATAATCACTCTTCACCACATCAATTTTCTTCTCTATTGCCTTATTGATTTTCTCAATCTGCTCAGCATCACTCCATACCGTGATAGTATATTTGTGGATGTTCTTGATACTGCTAGCCGACACATTCAAGCTCTCGATATTCACCTGTCTTCTTGTAAATACAGCGGTAATCTGATTCAGGATACCTGCAATATTCTCAGAATAGACAAGCAATGTATATAATTTCTTATCGTTGTTATTCTCCATTTTATTTCTATTATTTAAAATGTATAGTTACACCTTATTATATATATAGCCGAAAGCCATTAATAGTGGAGCTCAAGCAGCATTTCGTCCACACTCTTTCCAGGCAGAGTCATAGGAACGATATCCTCATCTTCCTTGATGGCGCATTCCAAAAGGTAAGGTCCCTTGGTGCTGATCATCTTCTCAACCTTCGCCTTCAGATCCTTGCGGTCGATTACCACATCGTAAGGAATGCCATAAGCCTTGGCAATTTCCTCATAACGAGGGTTCAGCATGTGGGTGAAAGAGCGACGTCCCTCAAACATCAAATCCTGCCACTGGCGTACATTGCCCAGATAGTTATTGTTCAAGAGAATCATCTTCACTGGTGCCTGCTGCTCCATGATGGTACCCAATTCCTGGATGTTCATTTGGAAACCGCCATCACCGAAGAAACAGCAGATGGTACGGTCTGGTGCGCCGAATGTTGCACCGATAGCAGCAGGAAGACCAAAGCCCATGGTTCCGAAACCACCACTGGTAACAATACTCAGTTTCTTGGTGAACTTGAAGTAGCGGCTACTGATCATCTGGTTCTGACCAACGTCGTTCACGAGAACAGCCTCATTATTGGTAGCTTCAGTCACCACATTGGTTACCTCACCCATCAGCAGAGGGCCTTCAGTAGGATGAATATCCTTCTCGATAACCTTCTCCTGCTCCTGCTTGCGATATTCCTCGAAGGAATCTCTCCACTCGCGATGAACATTCTTATTCAAGAGACGAGTGATGGCAGGCAACGTCTGCTTGCAATCGCCAATCACAGCCACATCAGTCTTGATGACTTTATCGATTTCCGACTTATCAATATCAAGATGGATAATCTTAGCCTGCTTAGCATATTTGGAAGGAACGCCCGTGATACGGTCACTGAATCGCATACCGATGGCAATGAGCACATCACACTCCTGAGTCTTCATATTGGTAGCATAAGAACCATGCATACCGAGCATACCCATATTAAGCGGATGGTTGCTAGGAAGAGCAGAAAGACCGAGCAGGGTACGACCAGCCGGGATATCAGCCTTCTCCAGGAATTCAACCAGTTCATTATGAGCACCACCCAGTTCTACGCCATGACCGACGAGAGCGAAAGGGCGCTTTGCCTGATTGATGAGTTCAGCAGCTTCAGCCACTGCCTTTTCATCAATCTTCGGATATGGATTATAAGATGTAACCTTCTCACATTTCACCGGTTCCCACTCACAAGTAGCAATCTGGGCGTTCTTGGTAAAGTCGAGTACCACAGGTCCCGGACGACCGCTACGAGCGATGAAGAAGGCACGGCTTACAGCCCATGCCACATCCTCAGGACGACGAATCTGATAAGACCACTTAGAGATAGGCTGGGTAACGCCCACCAGGTCAACTTCCTGGAAGGCATCAGTACCCAAAGCGCCCACACCCACCTGTCCGGCGATGACCACGATAGGTGTAGAATCCATCATGGCATCCGCAATACCGGTGAGCGTATTAGTTGCTCCAGGACCACTAGTAACGAGAGTAACACCCACTTCGCCGCTGACTCGGGCGTAGCCCTGTGCAGCGTGAGCAGCAGCCTGCTCGTGACGAACCAAGATGTGATCAAACATCTTCTTCTCTCCTCTCGTGTAACCATACAGTGCATCAAACACTGGCATGATGCTACCACCTGGGTAACCGAAGATGGTCTTAACCCCTTCGTTATGCAGGGAGCGCATCAATGCTTCAGCTCCTGTTATTACTTCTTTTGCCATTTATCTATATCTTATTCTGAATAATTCAAAAACTTTATTTTCTTTGTTGTCAAAGACAAACCTTCTTGCCTGGGAAACCAGGAAAGGATTAGTCGATGATTCTTACACCACCCTTATCAGCAGAGCTTACGCTCTGTGCGTATGCACGCAAAGCCTTACTAACCTGACGATTACGCTTCAGCGGCTGCTGTGGACGAGCAGCAAGTTCCTCGTCGGAAAGCTTCACATTGATAGAACGGCTAGGAATATCGATAACGATGATATCGCCATCCTTGATTTTGCCGATGTTACCACCAGCAGCAGCCTCTGGGCTAATGTGACCGATACTCAAGCCAGATGTACCTCCTGAGAATCGACCATCTGTGATGAGGGCACACTCCTTACCGAGGTGACGGCTCTTGATGTATGAAGTTGGATACAGCATCTCCTGCATACCAGGACCACCCTTAGGACCCTCGTGTGTGATAACAACACAATCACCAGAGTTCACCTTACCACCGAGAATACCCTCGCAGGCATCTTCCTGAGAATCGAAGCATACTGCTGGACCCTCGAAATGCCAAAGCACAGGATCCACACCTGCAGTCTTCACTACGCAACCATTCTGCGCGATATTACCGAAGAGTACTGCAAGACCACCATCCTTGGTATATGCATGCTCGAGATCACGGATACAGCCATTCTCTCTATCTGTATCAAGACTCTCCCACTGTGCATCCTGACTACCCATCTGAGTAGAGAATTTTCTGCCTGGAGCAGAATGATAGATGCGGTCAGCCTCAGGATCAATCTCGGCACCTGTGATATCGTATTTCTTCATCTGCTCATCGAGAGTCTTGCCATCCACACGCTTCACAGCACCATTAATCAAACCACCCTTATTAAGTTCATTCAGGATACCCAGGATACCACCGGCACGGTTACATTCCTGAACGCTATACTTCTGAGTATTAGGACTCAACTTGCAGAGGCAAGGAACCTTGCGACTGAGCTGATCGATATCTTCCATCTTGAAATCGGCACCTGCTTCCTGAGCCACAGCCAAGAGATGGAGCACTGTATTTGTACTACCACCCATTGCGATATCGAGAGTCATGGCATTGAGGAAGGCATCACGGGTAGCAATGCTACGTGGCAATACGCTCTCATCGCCATCCTCATAATAAGCGTAGGCATTCTTTACAACCTGACGAGCCGCAGCCTTGAAGAGTTCGATGCGGTTCTTGTGAGTAGCGAGAATAGTACCATTGCCAGGAAGACTCAAACCGATAGCCTCTGTGAGAGAATTCATAGAGTTAGCGGTAAACATACCAGAGCAGCTACCACATCCAGGGCAAGCACACTGCTCAATCTGCTTCATTTCCTCATCGCTGACACTGGTATCAGCACCCTTAATCATAGCGGTAATCAAGTCAGCATTCTCGCCTTTCCAGCGACCAGCCTCCATCGGACCACCAGAACAGAACACTGTAGGAATATTCAGACGCATAGACGCCATCAACATACCTGGGGTAACCTTATCACAGTTGGAAATGCAGATCATAGCATCAGCCTTGTGCGCATTCACCATATATTCCACAGAATCAGCAATAATATCGCGACTTGGGAGTGAATAGAGCATTCCGTCGTGCCCCATAGCGATACCGTCGTCAACAGCAATGGTATTGAACTCAGCTGCATAGCAACCCATAGCTTCAATTTCCTTCTTGACAATCTGACCGATTTCGTGAAGATGAGTATGACCCGGAACAAACTGTGTGAAGCTGTTCACGATGGCGATAATAGGTTTGCCAAACTGCTCATGTTTCATACCTGCAGCTACCCAGAGAGCTCTGGCACCTGCCATTCTTCTGCCTTCAGTACAGACGCTACTTCTTAATGGATGTTTCATATCGTTATTATCTCTTTATATTATCTTGTTCTTTATTGCCAGAAGGTCTCTCTCAAGCCTTCTTCTTACAATTTTGACTGCAAAGATAGTGAGAATTTATGAAACAAACAACAAAATCCGCAAAAACTTTCATTTTTTGCGGATTTTTGTTAGAAAATAAGCTAAATTGCTTACAATTTATTAGAACCATTACACAAAAGCAGCCCGATTGTGCAATAATACAAGGGTCCATATATGTCTTATACAAACAGATTAGAGTTCAAATACCTCGGCAGAACGAGCCTTCACCTCAACCTGCTTGTTACCAGCACCAGCTCCTTGTGCTTCCACCTGGAGTTTCAACGTACGAGGCAAGGCATTCACCACCTTGAGCCAGGTTTTACCGGTCTTGGAATCCTTTACCACGCTGGTGCCCACGTACTTCTTAAGAGCCGCAGGAAGGTTCAGGCTAGATACAATATAAGTATCACCGGAATGCTGACCAAACATCTTCTGCATCTTGTAACTCTCGGTGAGTCGGATTTTCTCCGAATTATCGAAGTAGATCATATCCGGGTTCCAGTTATGATAGCCATCCTTGCAGAGCAGAGGAGCATAAGAGGTCATTTCCACGACATCTCCGTTACGCTCCACATTACAGAGATGAATACCCTCTGCCAAAGCGCGGTCTAATTCATTATTGCCATTTGCAGCATACTCGCCCAGATACACCTTCGGAGCCTTACGGTCGTAATGATCGTAGTAATCCTGATGATTGATAAACCATCCTGGCTGCTCATAATAGTGCTCATCTACCGCATCAATCCATTTTTTATTCTCCTTTGCAATCTTCCAGCCCTCGATATAGTCGGAAGATGGATAATGGAATGGACCTACTGTGCCCACTACTTCAATTTCCGGATACTTCTCCTTGAGAGCCTTGCAGATCATCAGATAGCGCTGTTCGAAATCGGTGGAAATCAGATCTTCGTTTCCGATACCTACCATCTTGAGATTGAAAGGAGCAGGATGTCCAGCATCCGCTCTCATCTTTGCCCACTTCGATGTGGCAGGATCACCATTCGCCCACTCAATCAGGTCGAGAACATCCTGCACATACTTTGGCATTTCTGCCATTGGGATTCCACCCTGCTGTCCGCAGATGCCCTGCGCATTAGGCTGGGAGTTCTGACAAGGTACACCAGCAGCCAATACAGGCAGAGGCTCCGCGCCCATGTCCTCACACCACTGGAAATACTCGAAGAATCCCAGCTTACGGGTCTGGTGATAGTTCCAGATATTGAGAGCCGGTTTTCGGTCTTTCAGTTCACCGATACTCTCCTTCCAATGATAGATGTTTCCGAGTCCCTGTCCGTGGAGCATACATCCACCAGGGAAACGCACGAAGCGAGGCTTCAGCTCCGCGATGGTCTCAGCAAGATCCTTTCTCAGACCATGACCTTTGTAGGTATCCTGCGGCATCAGGCTCACCATATCTACGGCTACCTTTTCCTCCCCCTTAGGCAAGAGGGCAAAACGGGTATCCTTGCCCAGTTCACCTTTATATTTGTCTGTGATGACAAGCTGCGCCTTGTATTCAGCCCAATCAGGTCCCTGCACCTTCAGCTTAGCCTGGGCTATCGGAAGTCCTTCCTGATCTACGAGTGCTACAGTAAGCTGCTTTTTCTTGCCGTCGATACAACGGGCATACAGACTCACTTCGTAAGCGGCACCACGCTTGATGACGATTCCCTCCCATCCTATATTATAAATAGGTGTAGATGAGAGAATGGCATAATGCGGATTATTCACGCTTACCCCATTTTCTGTAGAAATGATGGCAGAAGAGGATGACGATACAGAAGAAGATGCTGAAGAAGATGAAGCCTCAATTCCCATCCAGGCAGTTGCAGCATTCCAGCCTTTTCGCTCACCATTGTATTCGAAGTCGCCATTCTGCAGGAGTTCTGCACAGAGTCCGCCATCGGCAGCTCTGCTGATATCCTCGAAGAAGATGCCGATAAGCTTGTCGCTGATGCGATGGCTCTGCTTCGGATTCACCGTGAGCTTAGCCGTGAAAGCATCTGCTGCATCCGCCTCCTTTACCATTTTAGCGTGCTGAAGGACAGCCTCCTCACCTTGCTCATTCTTGATTTTCTCCTCTACATCAGCGATATAAGCCTTCAGATCAGCCTCATTCTTAGGCAGTTTCCGGCTGTTTTCCTTTGCTTCCTCAGCCAGAGCCTTATGCCAGGCACGGATATAGTTCAGATGAATGGCCGGAATTTCAAAGTCGTTACCCTCTATCAGTTTACCATTGATGGTAGCCGTATCTCGCTGCCAGAGGATTTCATCGGCAGAAGCTTCCAGCGAATCCTCCTGGAAGGTACGGAAATCCTTGTCGGCATGAACGTATCTTTTACCTTTCTCCGTCTTCAGATAAAGGTCGAAGGTTCCATCTTCCATCTGATAGGCAGCCACATCACTGATATTCTTTTCCTTCATGATAGGATAATCTTGTGGTCGCCAGGTTACGAGATCTTCAGAATAAGCCACAGCAAACTGTGGTGAGGTCTTATTTACACTCCAAAGAGCCCGCCAGGTACCATCATTTGCCTTGAGAACGAATGGGCGATACATCTTTTTCTCACTGCCCCAAGGTCCGAAGTCAGAGGCACAGAGCTGACCTACATCCACCCATCTTTCATCGTCTGTAAGATAAGCGAGATGCAGTCCCTGGTTGGGAGCTGGCGAATACACGAAAATCTGACAGGTAGAATCCTTACCCACAATGGTATAGGCAGGTGCATCCTTATCTGCAACAGACAAAGTCGCCTTATTAACTTGTTTCTTGGCAGCTGGCATTTGAGTCTGCTTTCTGACAGGAGTCAGCGCCACAGCTTGGGTCATAGCCAACAGGGCAGCCGAGAAGAGTAGATACTTTGGTTTCATCATATTACTTCTTATTTATTTTTTGCTTGTTTTTAGATTCTCAATTGTATTACAATACATATACGATGATACGACTTAAATCGTATAAAGTTAACAAAAAAGGGGTAGAATGCTTCACAGCAACCTGCCCCCAACCTAACAACTAAACCTAATAAACTCCCTAATGGAATAGAGAGATCTAATCATATATTTCTTTTTTTCCTGCGGCAAGCGTATTCTTCATCAGCGAGCAGATGGTCATCGGACCCACTCCGCCCGGTACAGGAGTAATGAAAGAACACTTTTCAGCCACTTCATCGAACTTCACGTCACCATTCAAGCGGAATCCGCTTTTTCTGGTGGTGTCAGGAACACGAGTCGTACCCACGTCGATGACAACAGCTCCCGGTTTCACCATATCGGCTGTTACGAAATCAGGCTTACCGATAGCCGCAATGATAATATCCGCCTCCCGGCACTCCTCCTTCAGATTTTTGGAGTGCGAGTGGCACACGGTAACCGTAGCATCTCCATACTGCTTCTGCATCATCAGCTGGGCCATAGGTTTGCCCACGATGTTGCTTCTGCCCAGGATAACACACTTCTTACCGCTGGTTTCTATCTGATAATGCTGTAGCAGGGTGAGGATTCCAAGCGGAGTAGCCGAGATGAAACTAGGCATACCCAGCGACATTCTACCCACATTCACGGGATGGAAGCCATCCACATCCTTGCGATAGTCTATCGCCATGGTAATCTTCTGCTCGTCGATGTGCTTCGGCAAAGGCAGCTGCACGATGAAACCATCCACGTCAGCATCCTTGTTGAGCTTATCTACACACTGCAGAAGCTCCTCCTCAGTAACATCCTCCTCAAAACGGATCAGCGTAGATTTGAATCCGCACTTTTCGCATGCCAGCACCTTGTTCTTCACATAGGTTTCGCTGCCACCATCGTGGCCCACCAGCACAGCCACCAGATGTGGCTGCTTGCCTCCTGCGGCTACAATCTGAGCCACCTCCTGGGCAATCTGTTCCTTTATGGCGGCTGCTGTCGCCTTTCCGTCTATTAGCTGCATCTTACTTTTTCTATTTTAAGAATTTTACATTGATAAGCTTCGAGCCTTGGCTCTCTGCTTCAGAATTACATACCTGGCATCTTAGGCATACCTGGCATACCCTTCATACGGCCCATCATCTGCGCCATCTTGTTGCCAGTCATCATCTGCATCATCTTGCGTGTCTGTTCAAACTGCTTGATGAGCTTGTTTACCTCCTGGATATTGGTACCAGAACCCTTGGCAATACGCTGGCGGCGAGATGTATTGAGGATAGATGGATTGGTACGCTCCTTAGGAGTCATACTCTGGATGATAGCCTCGATACCCTTGAAGGCATCCTCTGGGATATCAACATCACGGATAGCCTTGCCTACACCCGGAATCATCGCAGCCAGATCCTTGATGTTACCCATCTTCTTGATCTGCTGAATCTGATTGTAGAAGTCATTGAAATCGAACTGGTTCTTGCGAATCTTCTTCTCCAACTTCTTAGCCTCCTCCAGGTCAAACTGTTCCTGTGCGCGCTCTACCAGCGAAACCACGTCACCCATTCCGAGGATACGGTCTGCCATTCGAGCAGGATGGAACACATCGATAGCCTCCATCTTCTCGCCGGTACCGATAAACTTGATAGGCTTGGTAACCACGGTGCGGATACTGAGGGCAGCACCACCACGGGTATCACCATCGAGCTTGGTGAGAACTACACCATTGAAGTCGAGGCGGTCGTTGAACTCCTTGGCTGTATTTACAGCATCCTGACCCGTCATTGAGTCAACTACGAAGAGAGTCTCATCCGGGTTGAGATGATTCTTGAGGTTGCTGATTTCCTGCATCATCTGCTCATCCACAGCCAATCGACCGGCTGTATCGACGATGACCACATCGTTGCCGTTGGTCTTAGCCTGCTGCAAAGCGTGGTCAGCGATGCTGAGTACATCCTTGTTATCAGGCTCACTATATACAGGCACACCCACCTGTTCGCCTACTACATGGAGCTGCTGGATAGCAGCAGGACGATATACGTCGCAAGCCACGAGCAAAGGCTTCTTACCTTTCTTGTTCTTGAGCATATTGGCAAGCTTACCGCTGAAGGTAGTCTTACCAGAACCCTGCAAACCACTCATCAGGATTACAGCAGGGCGACTTTCCAAATGCAATGGAGCTTCCTCGCCTCCCATCAGCTCAGCGAGCTCGTCGTGAACCAACTTCACCATCAGCTGGCCTGGCTTCACGGCTGTCAAAACATTCATGCCGAGTGCTTTTTCCTTCACCTTGTTGGTGAATTCCTTGGCAACTTTATAGTTAACATCGGCATCGAGGAGTGCACGGCGCACATCCTTCATGGTCTCAGCCACGTTGATTTCGGTAATTTTACCCTCACCCTTCAGAATTTTGAAGGAACGTTCTAATCTATCACTTAAATTTTCAAACATGTTCTTAATTGTACTTTTTTATTTCGGGCACAAAGTTACGAACTTTTTCCGAGAAAGCCAACTCAATCTCGATTATTTTTCATTTTCTTGCTCTTTTGCTTCATTTTGAACATTTGGAAGCGTTTTCTCTGATGATTCCTGCCTGGTCTCATCCTGCTTTTCCAAAGTTTCTTTCTTGTTAGCGCTCAGATTGATAGGATTTTTCAGTTCATACTTCTTTCCCGTAGCCTTTTCGTAGGCAGAGACGATAGGATCCTTTCTGTCCATCTTCTTGAAGATTTCCTGAGCCTGCTTCTTGTGCTTCCGGTCGCGGCTGCCCTGCTTGTCCATCCAGCCGAAGGCATCGAAGCCGATTCCTCCCGGTGATGTTGGCACAGAATTCACCTTCTCTTGTATCTGCTCTTCCATATTGTCGATATGCTCCTGGTTCTTGCCCCAAACGGTCACTTCACCAATCTGTTTGGCTTCGGGAAGGAGAAAAACAGTATCAGGCAACTCCTGATAGCGGATGGTTGCCTTGATATAGCCCGGTTTGGATACGGTAGCAGAATCAAACTGGTAGCGCATGTTCCAGTAGCCCCGATAGTCAGTACGCGCCCAATGGTTATTGTTCGTATGAATGAGGGCTTCCCGGATAGGCACATGATCCTCGGCAGATGCGATGACGCATGTTTTCTGCGCATAGACCATGGAAGCCATTGACAACAGGGTTATCATCAAAAATATAATTTTCTTCATAATCTTTGCTTTTTTTGTAGGCAAAAATAACAAGAATCCTTCATTCCGCAAAATATTGCAATAGATATTAACCAGATTAAGCAGATATTAACCTCTACGAACAGGTACCTTCTTTTTCGATGCGCTTGGCTTCTTCCAGGAGCTTGATGGCATCCACATACTGCGCGATACCCTGAGCCACCTCCTTGGCAGCCTTCATCGCCAGCACTACGGTCTGAGGGCGATGCACCACATCACCTCCTGCAAATACGCCACGACGGGTAGTCATTCCGAAAGGACGATCTACCACCTTCACATATCCCTTCTCATCCACCTCGATTCCGGCAGTAGTAGAAACGATACGGTTGGCTGGTCGCGAACCGATAGCCAGATAGATTCTATCAAATTTCTCTACCCTTTCGCCCTCAGGTGTATTCAGCACGCAGCTTCCCAGTCTGCCATTCTTGCCCTTCAGAAAGGCTTCTACGGTAGTTTTCCATTCAAACTTCACACCTTCCTTTACAGCATCCTCGTATTCGCTCTTGATGGCAGGCATTTCCTCCTGGGTCTTTCTGTACAATACGGTAACGTCAGCACCCAGACGGATGGCAGTTCGGGCAGCATCCATCGCCACATTTCCACCACCGATTACGCCAACCTTCTCGCCATCGCGCAAAGGAACCATATCGCGGGTCAGGGCACCTTCGTTATAGGCATTTACATTGTGCAGGAAGTAGGTACTCTGGCTTACACCATGGAGCTTGCTGCCCGGTGTAGAGTCCATATTCTGAGGCACACTGGTACCCGTACCCATAAAGATGGCATCATAACCGGCACGGAAGAGACTGTCGATGGTGACATTGTTTTCGCCCACCATACAGTTTGTGATAAACTGCACGCCCAAGGCAGCAATCTTGCTCACCTCATCGCGCACCACAGTCTTTGGCAAGCGATACTCCGGAATACCGTACATCAGTACGCCACCCGGTTCAGCCTGTCCTTCAAAAATCGTTACATTGAATCCCTGTCTTGCCAAATCACCGGCTACGGTAAGTCCTGCAGGACCCGAACCGATTACAGCCACTCTACCACGTGTTTTCTGTGGCAGGAGCTCACGAGAGAGCTTCATCTTGGTATCGAAGTCAGCGATAAACTGCTCCAATTTTCCAATCTGTACAGGTTTTCCCTTCTTGCCGAGCACACAATGTCCCTGACACTGCTTCTCATGTGGACACACGCGTCCACAGATAGCCGGCAGATTACTCTTGGCATTGATGATGCTCATCGCAGCACCCATGTTACCCATCGACAGTTCGTGTACGAAATCCGGTATATCGTTTTCAATAGGGCATCCCTTCTTACACTGCGGAATCTTGCAATGCAGACATCTCTTGGCTTCCTCAATCGCCTCTCGGGTAGAGAATCCCTCGTTTACCACCTGAAACATGCTAGGCTGTTCAGCTGTGTTATTCTGTTGATCAATCTGTTCACTCATAATCTACTACTCTTCTTTGTCTTCTGTTTTTTCCTATTTCTGCTGCTTGATTTCGATGTCTTCCTTCACATGATTTCTGATTTTGGTGAGGAAGAGTTTCATGCGCTTGGCATCCTTGTGATCGATGATATCGATGAGTTCAGCCAGCTCTTCGCGAATCTGGGCCACCTGTCCAGATGTATATGGGTTGAAGAGGATTTCCTGCAAGAGATAGTCATCCTCGTTCAATACGCCCTTGGCTATCTGCATGTGGCGCTTGAAGGTGGTACCAGGAGCATCCTGATGCTTCATCACCGCCGCAAAGGCAAAAGTGCTGACAAACGGAATACTCAGCGAGTAAGCCACCGTCTGGTCGTGCTCATCAAAGGTGTACTCATGCAGGCTCAGTCCGAGCTTCTGATAGAGATCCTTAAAGAAAATCTTACCCATATAGTCGCCCTCCTTGATGATGACCGCATTCTCCTCGGAGAGCTGGTTCAGGTTGGCGAATGTAGGACCGAACATCGGGTGGGTGCTCACGTAGCGGAAGCCGCTCTTGTCGTAAAACTCCTGCAATCCAGTCTTCACCGACGCAATGTCGCTGATGATACAGTCTTTAGAGAGATGTGGCAGCAACTCCTCGAATGCCGGGATGGTGTATTTCACGGTTACGGCATTGATGACGAGTTCCGGGCGGAACATCTCCACCTCCTCCATCTTGGTGAAACGGTAGCAGTTATAGGTGAAGCGCAGTCGCTTGGCATCCTTTTCATACACAGCCACCTCGTGGTCGAAGCTGAGCAGGTCGATGAAAAAGCTTCCCATCTTACCTGCTCCCATTATCAAAATTCTCATTTCTTTATAATGTGAAGAATGAAGAGTGAAGGCCGAAGTCTTTCGTCCTCTACTCTTCACTTAATTTATTTCTGATTCAGAATTTCCAACTGCTGGCGAACACTCTCCTCGTGGATATGCTCAAAGATCTGGGCAGCAAACTCTGGGCTCATTCCGCAGAGTGAAGCCTGGGCACCACGCTTCTCGAGAATCTCGTTGTAGCGGTTGGTCTGTACGATTGTCATATTGTGCTCCTTCTTGTAGGTACCGATTTCGCGGCATACACGCATACGCTTGGCAAGAAGATCCATCAGCTGGTTGTCACACTCATCAATCTGACCGCGCAGCTGATGCAGACCCTCTGTAGAATAATGCTCATCACGAACTACGAGGAGGCTCAGGATGTAATCCAGGATATCTGGAGTAACCTGCTGCTTGGCATCGCTCCATGCATCATCAGGAGAGCAGTGGCTCTCTACGATCAGACCGTCGAAACCCAGGTCCATAGCCTGCTGGCAGAGAGGAGCGATGAGGTCGCGGCGACCGCCGATGTGACTAGGGTCGCAGATGATAGGCAACTGAGGAATGCGGCGGTGCAGCTCGATAGGAATCTGCCACATAGGGAGATTGCGGTAGATCTTCTTGTCGAAGCTGGAGAAACCGCGGTGGATGGCACCGAGTCGCTTGATACCAGCCTGGTTGATACGCTGGAGCGCACCGATCCAAAGCTCAAGATCCGGATTCACCGGGTTCTTCACCAGCACAGGAACATCCACGCCCTGAAGGCTGTCTGCCAGTGCCTGCATGGCGAATGGATTGGCAGAAGTACGGGCTCCCACCCACAGAACATCGATTCCATATTTCAAGGCGAGCTCCACGTGCTCAGGAGTAGCCACCTCGGTAGCAGTGAGCATACCGGTCTCCTCCTTCACCTGCTTCATCCAAGGCAAGGCAATCTCGCCATTTCCCTCGAAGCCTCCTGGTTTGGTACGTGGCTTCCATACACCAGCGCGGAACATGTGGCAGCCCTTAGCAGCCAGCTGCTTGGCGGTAGTCATAACTTGCTCTTCAGTCTCTGCAGAGCATGGGCCTGCAATGACGATAGGGCGTTCCTGATCACTAGGGAGATTCAATGGTTCTAATTCTAATTCCATAGTCGTATATTTTAATTTTTTATTTTTTACTTTCCAAAGACTTTTCTGATTCTTTCCAGCGCCTCCTTCATTTTCTCATCCTTGGCACAAAGGCTGATGCGGATGTATCGCTTGCCGTTGCTTCCGAAGATGAATCCAGGGGTGATGAATACGCGCGCCTCGTGGAGAATCTTCTCTGTGAGGTCTTCTACATCGGCGTATTTCTCCGGAATCTTGCCCCAGAGGAACATGCCCACCTGGTTAGGATCAAACTTGCAGTCCAATACCTGCATGATCTGCTCGGCTATGTCGCGGCGGCGGCGATAGTTGGTGATGTTGTTCTCACGGTGCCACTCGTCGGTATTGTTGAGCATGGCCTCGGCAGCAGCGAGCTGGATTCCGCGGAAGCATCCGTTGTCGATGTTGCTCTTCACCTTCAGAATCCAGGAGATAAACTGCTTGTTGCTCGAAATCATAGCCACACGCCATCCTGGCATGTTGTGGCTCTTGCTGAGCGAATTGAATTCGATGCAGCAGTCCTTGGCGCCAGGCACCTGCATGATGCTCAGCGGATGCTCGTTGAGGATGAGCGAATAAGGATTGTCGTTCACCACCACGATGTTGTGGTCCTTGGCAAACTTCACGAGTCGCTCGTAGGTCTCCATTTTTGCCACGCCTCCGGTCGGCATGTTCGGATAGTTGGTCCACATCAGCTTCACGTGGCTGAGGTCCATCTTCTCCAGCGCCTCGAAGTCTGGCTGCCATTCATTGTCCTCGCGCAGGTCGTAATAGGTAATCTTGGTGCCGAGAATCTTGTTGATGGCAGTATAGGTAGGATAGCCCGGGTTTGGGATGAGCACCTCGTCGCCAGGGTTGCAGAAGGCGAGCGTAACGTGCAGGATACCCTCCTTGCTACCAATGAGGGGCTGGATTTCCGTAGCCCAGTCAAGATCCACGTCATACCATCTCTTGTAATAACCAGCCATCGCCTTGCGCAACTCCGGGATGCCCACCGTAGGCTGATATCCGTGTGCAGCAGGGTTATGGGCTACCTCGCAGAGCGTATCGATGGTCTGCTTAGAAGGCGGCATGTCTGGACTTCCGATGGCGAGGCTGATGATGTCCTGTCCCTCGGCATTAAGCTTAGCCACTTCCTTCAGCTTACGGCTGAAGTAGTATTCCTGTATTTCTGTTACTCTATTGGCTGGTTGTATCATTTTTATTCTCTTTTATTATGAAATGTTACTATTCTTTTTCCTCATATTCTCCCAGCACCGTGAGTTTCTTCACGAGTGGTGTGATGGCATCGATGCTCTGGCGATAGCGGGTCAGATTATCGAAGGTGAGATCCACGTAGAAGAGATATTCCCATTCATGTCCGATGCTTGGCAGCGACTGGATCTTGGTGAGATTGATGTCGTAGAAGCTCAGGATGGTGAGCACCTTGGAGAGCGAACCCTTGTCGTGTGAAAGGCTGAAGACGATGCTCGCCTTGTTGGCCTTTTCGATAGGTCGGAGAAGAGCGGCCTTCTGCGGATTGCAGACCACGAGGAATCGGGTGTAGTTGTGCGGATTGTCGTGGATTCCCTCCTGCAGCACCTTCATGCCATACATCCTGGCGGCGTAGGCAGAACAGATGGCTGCCCATCCGTGCACCTGGTGCTGGGCGATGAATGCGGCAGAACCTGCGGTATCCTCAGCCTCCACCGCCTTGAGATCAGGATGGTTGGCGAGAAACTTGCCACACTGCATCAGCGCTACAGGATGAGAGTGAACCTCCTGCAGGGTGCTCCAGTCGTCGGAAGGCAGACAGCAGATGCTGTGCTCGATGTGGAGCTTGTGCTCTCCCACCACGGTGGTTCCGCTCTCCCGGAGCAGCTCGTAGTTGTGGAGCAGACTGCCGGCGATGGTGTTCTCGATGGCGCAGATGCCGATGATGGTAGGATCTCGCTTGATGTTCTCAAACACCTCCTCGAAGGTAGCGCAACAGATTAACTCTATCTGCTCGCCCTGGAAATATTCGTGGGCGGTAATGTCGTGGAAGGATCCTAACTCTCCTTGTATTGCAATTCTCTTCATTGTTTCACTCTCTTTTTTACATTATCTCCTGATTTTGGAAAACGGATTTTTTGGAAAACGTTTTTTGAAAACAGATTATTTCGAAAACGTTTATGGAAAACGGATTCGAGTTTTACGAAAAACGGTCCTGCTCACAATAGAGCGGGACCGTTTCGATGATTTCAAGAATCTTATATCCTAAGTTGAAATATATACGCAACTTCCCGCTTTACAATTGCTTGCAAAGTAAAAGTAATAGCTAAAAAAGTAAGCGTTCAACTTTTCCATTTTCTTATTCTTTATTTGTTATTCACTTATTGCTTCGAGCCATCAGTCTTCAGAAAGACTCTGCTCTGCTGAGCCATTATCCTTGGAAGAAGCAGCTCAGATGGAGTATCAACCGATGAAAGTCTCAACTCGTTTGCAAAAGTAACACTTTTCTTTGATACCGCCAAACAAATTGTCAGTTTTTTCTTTATTTTCCTTATATTTTCTGCTTTTCAGCATATTTTCAGCAGATTTTTATCAGAAAAAGCCCTAAACTGGCAGATTTTTATCAGCATTCGTATCATTCCGAAAGAACATTTACCGGCATTTTCTGGCAATTATCGGCAATGTTCAGACAATTATCGGCAATGTGCAGGCAATTATCGGCAATGTTCTCTTCCTTCAGCCTTAAACTCTCCGGTAAGTTCCTCTATCTTTTCGGGATTCAGCTGCAGATATCTCTGCATATCCTTTCCGGCTCCCTCCTTATCGCCCATCTGCATCAGCAGATTGCCTCGTTTCAGCAGGTTCTTGCTCAGCGCAGCCTTGTTTTCAGCATCCTCGCTGCAAGCTTCCGCCCGCTTCTCCTGCTCCGCTATCTGCTGCGTAAGAGCTGCTACGAGCAGAACGGGATTCATATCATTCAAATCCATCATACCTATTCTATTTAAGTTACGCATGTAGCCCAAAACGCCCTGAAAGGGCAGAAGCTCCTAGCCCAGGGCATCGCCCTGGGTAATTACGGACACAAACTTGTCGCCCTGAAAGGGCAAAAGCTTTAAAATACTGGGCAATATACAAAGCTTTTGCCCTTACAGGGCGCCTTGCTGATTGCCATTATACCCAGGGCGATGCCCTGGGCTAGGAGCTTTTGGGCCTTCAGCCCGTTCTTAAACCACATGCGATAGTTCTGTTTGTTATATATAATATAGTTCAGTCTGTTATATATAATTCTGTTATATATAATAATGTGTAATTTATCTGTTGGCGACCAGCATTTACTTGATGGCACCGATAATTTCAGTCACCGACTTGCAGCCGTGAGCATCCAGCCACTCGTTCATACCATCCTTCACCTTCTTGGTTACGGCAGGATCAATGAAGTTGGCAGTACCGATTTCGATGGCTGTAGCACCGCACATCATAAACTCGATGGCATCCTTGGCATTCTGAATACCGCCCAGTCCTACTACCGGAATCTTCACGGCATGAGCCACATCGTAAACCATACGCAATGCCACCGGCTTGACACAAGGGCCACTCAAACCACCAGTACGGATGCTCAGCAGCGGCTGGCGCTTCTCGATATCCACCGCCATACCCATCAATGTGTTGATGAGTGAAACAGAGTCGGCACCCTCAGCCTCTACCGCACGGGCGATGTCGGCAATGCTGGTTACATTAGGCGAAAGCTTCACGATCAAGGTCTTGTCATACACCTTGCGCACCGCCTTCACCACGCTTGCAGCACCCTCGCAGGTAACGCCGAAAGCCATACCGCCATCCTTTACGTTAGGGCAGGAAATATTCAGCTCGATGGCAGGAATCTTATCCAGCTCATTCACGCGTGCCGCACACTCCGCATAGCTCTCAGGCGAGTGTCCGCTCACGTTTACGATCATATTGGTATCGATGTCCTTGATCTGAGGATAGATGTGCTCGCAGAAGTACTCCACACCCTTGTTCTGGAGGCCCACGCAGTTGAGCATTCCCTGTGGAGTTTCAGCCATGCGTGGATAGTCATTTCCCTCGCGTGGTTCCAGGGTAGTACCCTTTACGATGATACCTCCGATTTCCTCCAGCGGAACGAAATCAGCAAACTCCAATCCGTAGCCGAAAGTTCCCGATGCAGTCATCACTGGATTCTTCAGCTTCAAATCCTTTATATTTACACTTAAATCAGCCATAATCTTTCTTAATCAAATAATATTCTATTACATTTGGATTACAAATGCTTTTGCCCTTTCAGGGCGACTTGCTATTTGGTATATATCATACCCAGGGCGATGCCCTGGGCTAGGAGCTTCTGCCCTTTCAGGGCGTGTGGGGCTTACCTGATAGCTTCTGTCCTTTACCTTTTCCTTCGGCCGGTGACCGTTGGTTCAGGGCGAGTGGAGCCAATCAGATATACCCTAGGGAATGACTAGATATCCCAGGTGAGCTGCTTGATGTTGATGACCGGACCATCCTTGCAAACGCACTTATGTCCCTCGGTGGTCTTCTCCACGCAGCAGAGGCAGGCACCTACGCCGCATGCCATCTTGTTCTCCAGGGAAACCTCGCACTCCACTCCAGCCTTCTTGGCAAAGCGAGCCACGCTCACCATCATCGGCTTCGGACCGCAGGTAGAGATCATGTCAAACTGCTCGTTCTCCAGCACAGAGTGATTGGTTACGAAACCCACCTCGCCGG
This sequence comes from Prevotella sp. AM23-5, assembly GCF_003473645.1. Taxonomy (NCBI): domain Bacteria; kingdom Pseudomonadati; phylum Bacteroidota; class Bacteroidia; order Bacteroidales; family Prevotellaceae; genus Prevotella; species Prevotella sp. AM23-5. The sequence goes on from NZ_QUCG01000007.1 coordinate 71,803, forward strand.
CAGAGCCATCCTCGGTAGTGATGCATACCTTTCCTATCTTGGCAAACTCATCCAGCTCCAGCAGGTCGGAAGCCTTGCGGGCACCCAGCAGGAAGGTTACATCTGCACCAAACTCCTTGATGAGTTTTCCGAAGTAGAGCAGAGGAGCCACACCTACGCCACCACCCACGAGGAGATACTTCTGACTCTTCTCTGTAGGCATGGTGAAACCATTGCCCAGAGGCAGCATACAGTTGAGCGTATCGCCAGCCTGAAGCTTTCCGAGCTGGCGGGTTCCGTCGCCCACCATGGCAACGAGCAGCCAGAGCTGGTTGGTTTCTCTATCCACGAAATTGATGGAGATAGGACGGCGAAGCATGGTGGCAGGCGAATGATCTACCTTTACTTCTACGAATTGTCCAGGCAGGATTTCCGGCAGAGGCTTCTCGTCGGTAAGCTTAATCAATACGTGCTTATCGCTGAGTGCTTCTACAGAAACCACCTTAAGGTCTAGAACATATTTTTTCATCTTATTGCTATTTTAATGCTTGTTGTTAATGCTTGTTGTTTATGCTTGCTGTTAATGCACATTTAATGCTTGCTGTTATACCTATTTATATATAGGCAGTGCAAAGGTACAACAAAAATCGAACTTCACAAAGAGAAAGAGCAATTTTTTCGACCTGTACGGTTGAAATTACCCAATACGCCCTGAAAGGGCAGAAGCTCCTAGCCCAGGGCACCGCCCTGGGTAATTAGGACGCAAACCCGTCGCCCTGTAAGGGCAAAAGCTTTCAAAGAACCAAGCAATAAACAAAGCTTTTGCCCTTACAGGGCGTCTTATTGATTGCTATTATACCCAGGGCGATGCCCTGGGCTAAGAGCTTTTGGGCTTTCAGCCCGTTTCAACCGTTCAGTTAGATTCTTTTCAGCTCCCCTCCTTCTTTATTCCTTCTTTATTCCTTCTTTATTCCCGACAGCAGAGCAGCGGTCTATTTCTTCGGAACGAAAGTCTCCCAGGTCTGATCATCGTAGAAGATGCGGATCTCGGTAATCTTGCGTTGCGGTTTGTCCACATATTTAACCGCAGCATTGGCGATATTTTTAGGTGTCCTTTTTACACCGTGTGTTTGAGGCTGGTCAAAGAGCGATGGAGAAGTAGGGGAGTCGGAGCCCTCGCTGCCCCCGAAATCCAGGGTAGGCTCCACCACGCCGCCAGCGCCACCTATGCCCCCATGGCTTCCGCCCATGCCTGCTGCCGAAGCGCCTGTACCAGCCACACCTACAGCGTCTCCATACATATCGAGCGAATCATCGTCCGCTCCATTTTCAACTCTGACCGAAGCACCCGCCTGGGCACCTTCCACCTTATTAATATACATAGGAGGAGTACCATAAAGCAACCACTCAAGGTTCACCTGAGGCAACTTTTTCTTGATTGCATCCACGATGTCGAGCGATGGTTTTGTGCGATCATTGAAGATGCTGCTCAGGGTCGCCGTCGACTTTCCGATGAGCTGCGCGAAGTTCTGTTGGTTGAGGTGTTGGTCCTCCATGATCTGTCTGATTCTGTCTTTCATCACTATGTTTGAATTTGATTTTTTACGATGTTTTATTTCCGAACAGGGCCGTTTTTGGCCCATTTTTCTAAGATTTTACAAAGATAAAGCAAAAATTTGGTTTTACCAAACTTTTCGGGAAAAATTTTGTTTTTTAAACTTTAGGTTTGTATTTACAAATTTAAACTTTCAATCTTCGCTTTCTTAGTTTTATGGTTTAGATTTACAAATCTAACTTTAGTAGTTTAAAGCTTTTACAATGGTTTGCTTTATTTAAAACTATTAATTCACTGAGTTTCAAAGCCTTCATTCCCTATAAATAGGCATTTCAGCCACTTTTATGCATCTTTCTTGTGACAAATGCAAAATCGCAACCTTACTCAAAACAACAGAAATCTATAAAACACTGGTTTTCAATATGTTTTCACTTCGACAACTCGTTTGTATATTTATACATTCATATTCCAAAACCACCCGATTTACATTTACGTTTATAAATTCACCCTCTTTTTTCTTCGATTTAGTTTTCTTTGATTTAGATTTATAAATATAAAGAACGATTTACAAAATACACATTTACATTATTAAAGTACAGAAACATAAACCTTAATAAATGCAAACACTAAAAAAAGAGGGGCTGAGGATGGCAATTTTTTCCATTTTGAGCGTTTTCAAGCCCGTTGGTCGGGTTTTGCTCAAAAATGCGAGTATTGAAGGGGGTTATTTTCGTTAACTAGCTGATATTCATTATAGTTAACTACGATTTCAGTAAAAACAGAAAAATGACCATCTAGATGAGAAATCCATCCAAACGAGAGATTCCCCACGAGAAAAACAAAAAAAATAGCGCCCGTTTTCCCGATAACGAACGCTATTTTCACCACTTTCAGGAAGCTAAACGCCCTCCCCGATTCCAGATCATTTCATTTCTCCGACAAGACGAAGGAGGAGTAAAAATCAGCCTCTCTCCCACCCTCGCCCATCGACGGATTTTTGGAGCCGGAAAGCAGCCTAATGGAGGATGAAAAAGATGAGTTCTCTCATCAATTCGCCTGCCGAAGTAAACGGATTATCGATGCCCTTGCTCTTCGCATCCACCTCTTTCAGCTTCTCGATTATCTGCATCACTTTCACTCCGGAATAGTTTCTCATTCCCATCGTATAATCGCGCACCGCCCAGGTTCCGCGCAAATCCAGGAATTTTGCAAGCTCATTTTCGTTCTGCTTATTCGGAGCATAATAGGCTATCATCAGATTCTGGAAATAACTGAAGAGCAACGGGAGGAGCGCATAGAGCGAACCCGATTTCGGGTTGCTGTCAAAATAGTTTATTATCTGATTTGCCTTGAAAACATCACGCTGGATGATGGCGCCGCGAAGTTCGAAAGCATTGAAGTCCTTGCTCACTCCTATTTCACGTTCCACCACATCCGGAGTCACCCGTCGGTCGGAATCAGGAAGAGAGATGAGCAGCTTGTCGAGTTCGGAGGTGAGGCGATGAAGATCGGCTCCGATATGATCTGCCACCATCTGCACCGCCTTCGGTTCGATGGTTGCCTTGCGAGCCTTGAGATAGGTTTCGATGAAACCCGGAAGCTGACGGTCGTAGAGCTTTTTGCTCTCGAACACCACTCCCACCTGTTCGGCTCTCGGGATGAACTTCTTTCTGCGGTCGATACTGCCGTTTTTGTTACAGATGACGAGAACGGTGGATTTCACCGGTTTCTCGAGATACTTTTCCAGGGCATCCAGGCTCTTCAGATTCTGTGCTTCTTTTACAATCACCACCCTGAATTCCGCCATCATCGGATATCCCTTACACTGATCCACCACCTGCACCGCTGTGGTATCCGCCCCGAAAAGCACGGTCTGGTTGAAGTCCCGCTCTTCCGGCTGGAGCACGTTTTCGGCGATATAATCGCAGATCTTGTCTATATAGAAAGGTTCGTCGCCCATCAGAACATACACGGGCGCAAACTTCCGAGCCTTGAGATCTTTCATGATCGACTCGTAACTTATTGCATTTTTCTTTTCTGCCATTGATTTATTTTTTGTATCTTTGCACTGTGATTCCAGCCTGCCATTCATCTGTCTGCACAGAGAATCCAGCCTGCAATCCATTTGCAAAGGTACAAAAATAAATCGAACTATATATATAATAAGGTATAAAAAATGATTCGCTTGAACTTACCAACCTTCGAAATGAAGGTTTCGGGCACCAAACAGCAGCCCAAGATACTGGATGTGCTGCGCAGGAAATACGTAGCCATCACGCCCGAAGAATGGGTGCGCCAGCACTTCGTACACTATCTCATCGAGCACAAGGGCTACCCTGCCTCGCTGCTCGCCAACGAGATCCAGCTGAAATGCGGCGACAAGGTGCTGCGTGCCGACAGCGTGCTCTACAGCCGCGAACTCCGCCCCAGGATGATTATCGAATACAAGGCGCCGCACATCCCCATCACGCAGAAGGTGTTCGATCAGATTTCGGTATATAATCTCCTGCTCCACGTAGATTACCTGGTGGTGAGCAACGGACTGGAGCACTACATCTGCCGGATGGATTACGACGATAAAAAATATTTATTCCTCGAAGAGATTCCCGACTATTCTGATTTATTGACAATATAGGAAAATCAGGCAGACAGACAGCCAGTCGGCTCCTCTCCCATTTTTCCATCATCATCCCCAAAACGCCCCATTTATCCCCCTTCAAAATTTGCGTATTTCCGGCCAATCGTACAGATGCTCAGAAATACGCAAATTTTGAAGGGCTTTTTTAGCCGCCATTTCAGTTATTTTTTAATAAAAATCGGCGCAAGATTTTGCATTCTACCTATTTATTATTACCTTTGCAGCAATTTAAATATAAAAAAGGTAATGGCAAAAGAAAATATAAAGATAGCCGTAGCCGGAACAGGCTATGTAGGATTGAGCATCGCCACGCTGCTGAGCCAGCATCACGAGGTGGTGGCAGTGGATGTGGTTCCCGAAAAGGTGGAACTCATCAACCACCGCCGCTCACCTATCCAGGACGAATACATCGAGAAATACCTGGCAGAGAAAAAGCTCAACCTCAAGGCTACTACCGATGCAGCCACAGCCTACAGGGATGCCGACTTCGTGGTAATCGCCACGCCAACCAACTACGACCCCGTGAAGAACTACTTCGACACATCGCATGTAGAAGAGGTCATCCAGCTGGTCAAGGAGGTGAACCCAGATGCCATCATGGTCATCAAGAGCACCATCCCAGTGGGCTACACCGAGAACATACGCCGGAAGATGGGCAGCGAGAACATCATCTTCGCCCCGGAATTCCTGCGCGAGAGCAAGGCGCTCTACGACAATCTCTACCCTAGCCGCATCATCGTGGGCAGACCGGCAGGAGATGAGCGGCTCGACCAGGCGGCGCATCTCTTTGCAGAACTCCTGCAGGAGGGAGCCATCAAGGAGAACATCGACACCCTCTTCATGGGGCTCACAGAGGCAGAGGCGGTGAAACTCTTCGCCAACACCTACCTGGCGCTCCGGGTAAGCTACTTCAACGAGCTGGACACCTATGCCGAAATGAAGGGACTCGACACCCAGGCCATCATATCGGGTGTGGGACTGGACCCTCGCATCGGCACCTTCTACAATAATCCATCGTTCGGATATGGCGGCTACTGTCTGCCGAAGGATACCAAGCAGCTGCTGGCAAACTATGCCGACGTGCCCGAGAATCTGATCCAGGCCATCGTAGAGAGCAACCGCACCCGCAAGGATTTCATCGCCGACCGAGTGCTCCACATGGCAGGCTACTACGATTACGCCAACCAGAACAACTACCGCGAGGAGGAAGAGAAGCCTTGCACCATCGGCGTGTATCGCCTCACGATGAAGAGCAACAGCGACAATTTCCGCCAGAGCAGCATCCAGGGCGTGATGAAGCGCATCAAGGCGAAGGGCGCCCAGGTTATCATCTACGAGCCAACGCTGAAGAGCGGAACCACCTTCTTCGGCAGCCGCGTGGTAAACGACCTGGAGGATTTCAAGAAGCAGAGTCAGGCGATCATCGCCAACAGATACGATAAATGCCTCGACGATGTGAAGGAAAAAGTCTATACCCGGGATATCTTCCGAAGAGACTAGGGAGAACGCCCTGAAAGGGCAAAAGCTCCTAGCCCAGGGCACCGCCCTGGGTAAATAGGCAAGCAAGCCTGTCGCCCTGAAAGGGCAAAAGCTTTAAGAATATCGCAAATAACAATTAAAAAAAAGATAAAAATGGCAAAGTTAGTAATCAATTCCTATGAGGATTTTGCATCTCACCTCGGTGAGAAGTTAGGTGAATCAGACTGGTTGCAGATCGACCAGGACCGTATCAACAAGTTTGCAGACGCAACCCTCGACCCACAGTGGATTCACGTAGATGTAGAGCGCGCCAAGGTAGAAAGCCCTTACCACAGCACCATCGCTCACGGCTACCTCACCCTCTCTGTACTGCCATATCTCTGGCAGCAGATCATCGAGGTAAACAACATCAAGATGCTCGTAAACTATGGTATGGATGAGATGCGTTTCGGTCAGCCGGTCATCACCGGTTCACGTGTTCGCCTCGTGGCAACACTCCATGAGATTCAGAATCTCCGTGGTATCTGCAAGACCAGCATCAAGTTTACCATCGAGATAGAAGGTCAGCGCAAGCCAGCACTTTCTGGTATTGCCCAGTTCCTCTACTATTTCGAGAAATAAAAAAGAAACCTCTTATTAATCAGCACTTGCCCCCTTCCGAAGTTGCATGCTTCTTTTCTTAGCATACAGCAGAAGTCGGGGGCTTTTCAACTTGATTATCATTCAGAAAAAATCAGTATATATGGCAGCAGGAAAATGGATAGGAGGTTTTCTGGGATTCATCACCGCAGGACCTCTTGGCGCCCTTGCAGGATTCGCCCTCGGCTCGCTCTTCGACCATGGGCTAGACGAGGTCAACAAGCCTGGCAGTGAGGGATATAACAACAGAGAATACTCCAACGCCTACGAAGCTTACAGCGGATATGGCAGCGGAGGATATGGAAACGGAAGTTACGGCGGCTACGGTCAGCAGCACGCCTACGAGGGAGAGCGAAATAGTTTTATGTTCTCGCTCCTGGTTCTCGCCTCTTACATCATCAATGTAGATGGCAGGATCATGCATTCAGAGATGGAGCTGGTGCGCCGGTTCCTACTCCAGAACTTCGGTATGGCGGCGAAGCAGCAGGGCGAGGAAATCCTCCTCAAGCTCTTCGAGCAGCAGAAGCGTATGGGCATGCAGCAGTATCGCACGGTGATACAGGACAGCTGTCATCAGATACGTGCCAACATGATGTACGAGCAGCGCCTGCAGTTGCTCAACTTCCTCGTGATGATCGCCCAGGCAGACAATGTGGTTTCTCCTGAGGAGATTCAGGCGCTGAAGGAAGTAGCCCTCCACATGGGGCTGGAAGCATCGGATGTAGATCAGATGCTGGGCATGCATGGCAGCGGTTCATCAGCCACATCTGCCACTTCGCTGGAAGATGCCTACCGCATCCTCGGCGTCTCCCCCGACGCTTCCAACGATGAGGTGAAGGCCGCCTACCGCAAGATGGCGCTCAAGTATCATCCCGACAAGGTAGCAGCTCTGGGCGAGGATGTTCGCCGTGCCGCCGAGAAGAAATTCCAGGAAATCAATGATGCCAAGGATAAGATCTACAAGGCTAGAGGCATCTAGGAAAAGGATTTCAACAAGGAAATTCATATACAGCAAGGAAATTCATATATAGCAAAAGTGCCGATAGGATTCACCTACCGGCACTTTTTTATTTGATGTGTTAACCCATGAAGCCTTTTTTGCTTCGATGCGTTAAGCCATACAGCTCGTCACGCCCAGAGAGGCGGCAATGGCGGTCAAGATAGATATAACTATCTGAAATACAGTTTTCCAGGTTTC
>NZ_QUCG01000070.1:0-1620 GCF_003473645.1 Prevotella sp. AM23-5
TAATCTATACCTGAAAACACCGAGGGGTTTGGGGGCGAGTAGCCCCCATGTATTGAGCTATGTCAAGAAATTCAATGAGCAATACAAAAAAATAAAATGGGGAGACCGCTGTCTCCCCAGAAATAATTATATTTGCATTGCTATGTACAAACAAATTATTTCGGAGCAAAGATACACAATAAATGTGTTACTTCAAAAGAAAATGAGTAAAAAAGATATTGCCAAGGCAATAAATGTAGATTTATCCACCATTTATCGCGAATTAAAGCGAAATAGTGGCAGTCGTAACCATTACAACTGGGAAACAGCAGAAGCCAATGCCCGCCGCAAAAAGCGCAGAACTCCAGGCAATCGTCGCATCTCCCAGGAAGTAAGGGAAGAGGCTCTACGCCTTTTAAAAGAGAAGCAATGGTCCCCGGAACAGATATCTGGCTACCTTGCCAAGGAAGGCAAGCGCATCTCTACGGAGAGTATCTATCGCATAATCAGGAAAGACAAAAAAGAGAGAGGTTCTTTGTATAAAAATTGCCGTCACAGATTGAAACATCGTGCAAGACCTGTAGGTGGCAAACGCATTGTCATACCTAATCGTGTGAGTATCAGCGAAAGACCCAAGGAGGTTGATGGAGTGCGATTTGGTGATTTTGAGATGGATACAATCGTTGGAAAGGATAATTGTGGAGCAATTGTTACATTGGTTGAAAAGCAAACAAATATGCTGTTTATGAGAAAGTTGAAGCACGGAAAGAATGCTAAGAAATTGGCTGAGACTGTAAAGAAGATACTTATGCCATTCAAGGGAAAAATAAAGTCCATAACAACAGACAATGGGATGGAATTTGCTGCACATGAGATAATCAGCAAATCTCTGGGTGTACCAGTGTACTTTGCTGATCCGTATTCCTCATGGCAAAAGGGTGCTATTGAGAATGCAAACGGACTCGTTAGGCAGTACATTCCTAAGTCTGCTGCGTTTTCAAACTTCAGTCAGCAGAAAATAACAAAGTTTACGGCAAAAATTAATGAGAGACCAAGAAAGAAATTGAATTTCTCAACACCAAAGGAGTGCTTTTACAAAAACATTTCGTAATTTTGCACTTGCTTGTTGAATTCGCGAATATGGAAAAAAGAAAGAGAACCTTAAAAAGAACGATTGTTTTATTTTGGAAAGGTTTAACAGGTATCATTGCTGCAACAGCAGAATGGTTCACCGTGATACTTGGAATGAAGGATGAATCTAAGTATGGCAAGTTTATTCGACGTGTTGTTGGAGGCTGTTTTGCGTTCATCATGTTTGTGTTTGCATGTGCTGGAGGTAATGCGTTATACGAGTTTGTTTACAAGAAAGTGAATGCTGCGAAATATTTGGATGAATCCTACTATGACTCGCAGTACCTGTCAAGAAATGCCACTTACTATAGCCGGGCCTATGAGACGGATGGATATGTGGAGACTCGTGATGGCAAGAAGACTGTCAAGGGCATACATTGGATTTCAAAACCATTGGGGGACGACTCGCTTGTCTGTTATAGTAACGGCGATGCTCGTGGCTACTTCAATATGCTGACAGGTGAAATAGCCATCAAGCCTCAGTACAAGCACGCATGGGTATTTTCTGAT
>NZ_QUCG01000070.1:1630-16754 GCF_003473645.1 Prevotella sp. AM23-5
TTCTGATGGCTTGGCTTCAGTAGATGACAACGGAATGATAAAATTCATCGACTCCAAAGGAAATGTCGTTATTGACTTGAATATTCCATACATCACTGGTGCAGAAGGGTATGTATTTCACAATGGGCATTGCGTAATACATAACAACAAACGTGACAAATTTGGTTTGATAGACAAAAAAGGAAATTGGATGTTGAAAGCTGAATATGATGCTATTTTGCCCAAGGATTCTTTCTTTGTCGTAAACAAAGGAGGTATGCAGAGTGTTCTTACAGAAAATCTGAAACAAATATTGCCTTTTATGGAAGCAGACCTCTGGATCTCTGGTAATAGCATTACTGCAACAATGAAAGACCACACTCTTCGCAAATATAATTTGCAAGGTGAATTGATTGATGATTTCTTGATTAGTAATGTTGACAGATTATTGTATGATACCGATGAAATACGATATACTACGGCAAAGAACTATGATGATGAGGGTAATTTAACAGGTGAAACGGCAGAAGCAGAACCAACACCTTATCAAAAGACTGCAAATTGCAAAAAATATGAAGCAGACATTGGTTGGTATGGGTTGATGTCACCAAGTGGAAAAGTCATTACTCCTCCAAGATATTGCGATATTACAGCCATTGGCTACGACTTGTATTTATGTAAAACTGATGATATTAGAGGTGAAGTTCTGAATGGTAAAGGTGTAAGAGTTAGGTAAACGACTCTCTCATTTACTCATTGATAAAGCTGACAACGCAAAAGACTTTTCAATAAGATTCAAAAGGATGGTAGGATTGAAACTCTCGCCATCCTTTTTGCATGTAAGGTGGAGATGACAGCCAGTACTGCGACCAGTATTACCAGTAACGCCAACAATGGTACCAGAGAAAACACGCTCACCTTTGCCAACTATAACGGAAGACAAATGGCAATAACTAACATGATAGTTGCCATGTTTCAACGTAACATAATTGCCAGAACGACTGTCATACCCTATCTTTTCAACAATACCCTCCATCATGGCATAGGCAGGTTCGTTCTTCGCACGAAGATCCAAACCATTGTGCCATGATTGTTTTCCTGTGATAGGGTCACGACGATAGCCGTAAGGACTGGTGACTTTGATTGATTTCAGTGGATAAGTGATGCTTGGATAGCCGCTTATCCACTGTTTTTGTTTGCTATCCACAGAGTCTGTTTCCTGTTGAAGTAGATTTGCTTGTATAGAATCTACAGGTTGATTGGCAGGAAGTAGAAACTTCTCCTCCACTTTCCTGACTTTGTAACGGCATACGTTATTGCTGACGGTGTTGAACTGCGCCTTTGCACTCGATACCGCCAGACAACCTATTACCCATAATACCACTATTTTCTTTCTCATGGTGCAAAGTTAGGGAAAGAAATCAAGAGTGATTGTCGATGCTATAAAAGTATAACATAAAATAAGATTAAAGTATGATTTAGAGTATGAAATGATGATATAATCATAATAAAACGGAAAAGATTGAGCAGAAGAACGTAGGATTTCTTGTATTCATTACTCTTGGGCTATCTTTGCATGGCTATATGCAAAGTATCATTCAAAATATAATCAGAATATGAAAAGAAACTCATTTGAAGAAAGCGAAGTGCCGTATCAGACACTTGCAAAGTTCGGTCTTACCCATGAGATGATAGAAGACCTTCCGATGCATGTCTTGGATGACATCAGCAATGGTCGTCCATCGCCAGTGTTGCCTGTGAGCATGGAAGTAAACGAGGGCTACAGTATCAAGAGCAGAACCCGATTTGCCTTGGTAAGAATGGCAGACGGAAATGTGGATGTGATGTTCTATCCTGTTTTGAAGTATGCCCCATTGGACAAATTCACCAAGGAGCAGCAGGAACTGTTGAAGCAGGGCAAGGCTGTGGTGACAGATGTGAATATGCCCGATGGCAATTCTATCAAGGCATTCGTACAGATTGACGGTGAGACCAACCAAGTGATGGCTGTGCCGACACCAGTGATTGGCAGAAACCTACAGGTACTATCTGACGAACTCAGTCTTGGAGGAACGGAACTAAAGAGCATCCAAAATGGCGAGGCACTGACATTTGCCGTAGAAGACGAACCTGTGACCGTAGGCATCGACCTAAAGAGCGATACTGGCATCCGCTTCGCCAACGGCGATGGTGAGCAGTGGCGCAAGGAAGGCAAGCGAGAGTGGGACAAATACACTTTCGGCATCTATGGTTGTTGGGTAATGGATGATGACGGCAATCTTGACTATGTTCCAGAGGAGGAATATACCGAAGAATTGTGGAATGAGCAGAAGAAAGCTGCCGGAAGACATGTATCGGCTGTCGCAAGAAAGTAAAGTAAAACTTCAAATTTAGGGAAGAAATGAGAAAAGGACCTTATTATACAGAAGACATTCTCGTGGAGAAGATGCAGAGCGGTGAATACGGTTGGCTTGATTATGTGAACCATTTCAGTGAGGAATGGCAGAACGAGTATGAGGAATACTGCAAGGAACACGCCCTGTGCATCGGCAACGAGAGTGCGGAACAGTTTGTGAAGTACAAGGATGAGCTGTTGGAGCAAGGAATGGAAACAGAGAACGCTTAATAAAATCATGCTATGGCGATAAGAAATAACTTGAATCCAAGACAGATGGACTTGCAGCCAGAGATGCGTGACATCTTGATGCGCAATGGTATGCAAGCCCATATCATAGCCAACGGTGATGGTTATCAGTTAGTGGTACAGGGACATGACTCCCCACTGCTGACCTATAACCTCACCGAGAAACAGATGTTGGCATTGACCGATTGGGGAACCAACTCTGCCAACAAGAAGGCGTACAATGTCTTTACCAGCATCATCAGCAAAGACTTCTATATGCCGAGAAACCTTGTCCATGCAAGAAATGCCAATGGAAGAGTGGCTATGGGACTGCATGGATATAGGATTGGTACTGGAGAATACGGACGGTTAGGATGGAGTCCAGAGTTTTTAGGTTGGACACCGAGAATGCAGGACGGCTATCATCTACGCAGAGTCGGAGGACAGATGTTCTATGCAGGAGCACCAATGGTAGCGGAAAAACCAGACAGAAGGCTGAAACCTGGTGAGTTAACCTCTGGAGGTTATGGCTTTTACTATAAAGGACAGCAACAAGTAGTACCACAAGCAGATGTATTACAAAACCTGCAAGCCGTGATGACACCTGTAGAAACACGTCCAAGAAGTCAAGAGCCAGCCAAACCCTACAAGGAACTGATAAGCTCACCTGTATATTTCTCCAACGATCAATGGCAGGAATGCCTGTCTTCACACGGTATCATCATCGATGAGAAGGCAAAGACACTCACCATCCAATCAGAAAGCACTAAAAGTGATATGGTGTATGACTTGACCGACGATGAATTGAAGGCATTGACCAACAATTCTGTCAAGCAAGTATCTGTAGCCAAACGACTGGATATATTGAATAATGTCATCAAGGGTGATTTCGCAGACAAGATAACGATGGACATGCTCAACAGCAAGGAGCGCATCCATATCGGTTTGCGTCCAGAGGTGCAGCAGGAGTTGGACGGCAAGATGCAGTTGCAATCTACCGTTGAGCCACTGCAAGTGCAGCAAGAACCTATGAACAATAAAGTAGGTATTGTGGATGGGCAGGACTTGGACGAGAGCAAGGGGTGGTTCCGTGAAGGCAAGCATGGCAGAGAAGTAACTGTTGGCGAGATACAAGTGGAGCCAGCGGAGCAAGAAGGCAAGTTCCGCATGACAGCCATCATCAACGGTGAGCGAGTAAGCCACGAGATAACGCAGAAGCAGTATGACAAGTTCATGGCAGTGGATGACTACCATCGCATGAAACTTTTTTCCAAGATATTCGGTGAGGTGGATATGAAAGATCGTACCAGTTTGGGAACCAAGATTGGAGCCGCACTGTTAGCAGGACTGGGTGTTGCAGCCGAAGTCGGCAGTGAACTTCATAGACCACATGGCGCACCTGTAGTGATAGTTGACCACCATCATGGTGCAGTCCCTGCACCACCTCGTCCCTACTTCAAACCAGGAGTAGATACACCGATGGATGTGGCGGCGAGAAACTTTGAGGCTGCCATGAACCAAGAGGTATTGCATCCGCACATGGGGAAAGGACTATAACGGAATACGCTTATGGCAAACAACGAACTGACATATAATGATTTCTTACAGCGTCTGAACATACAGGAGCTGCTGGTGGACGCAGGCTATCAGTTGAACAAACGAGATGGCTTGCGCTATCCGTCGTATGTAAAGGTGGACAGTCATGGACAGCGAGTGAGGGGTGACAAGTTTATTGTCACTGGCAATGGCAAGTGCTGTTTTCAGCCACCAGAGCAGAAGAACTACAACGTGATAGGTTTCATCAAGGAGCATCCGACGCTGTTTGACGACTATAAGCCAGGGATGTCATTGGACAGACTGGTGAATGTGGTATGCAACAGACTGTTGAATAATCCCATTGACGTGCGTGAAAGCAGAGTGGCAGAACCCAAGCGAGATGCCAAGCCCTTCAACCTGTCAGACTATGACATCTTGCGTTTCAACCCAAGGGAAAAGGACACTCAACGGAAACACTATCCTTATTTCAAGGAAAGAGGCATCAACATGGGAACCCAGTTCGCCTTCCACAAGCATTTCTTCTTGGCGACCAAGCGTCGAAATGATGGATTGAACTTTGCCAATCTCGCCTTTCCACTATCCTTGCCGTCCAAGCCGGACAGCATCGTTGGATTGGAAGAACGAGGCAGACCGAGACGAGAGGACGGCAAGGCATACAAGGGCAAGGCGGAAGGAAGCAACAGCAGTGAAGGATTGTGGATAGCCAACCTGACAGGTAAGCCATTGAAAGAAGCCACAAATATTCTATGGTTCGAGAGTGCCTACGATGCTATGGCAGAGTACCAAATCAATCCAGTGAAGAACGTGTATATCTCGACCGGAGGTACACCGACAAAGGGGCAAATAAAGGGAATGCTGGAAGAGACCCGACAAGCGAACCATTATTTGGGCTTTGACAAAGACGAGGCAGGACGTGGCTTTGTGAAGAACTTCAAAGCAATCGCCAAGGAAATGGGATTTGCAGACTTTACGGTGCAAGCCTTTCATCCTTTGGGACAATACAAAGACTGGAACGATGCCTTGCTTGGCAAACGAGACCAACGGTTGATAGACCAAGGAGAGATAGACTTCGACTATTTCGAGTTCGCCAAGGCGCAAGAGGCTGAGAGGCAACAAGAGCAAGCCAAACAGAAGGAAAAAGAGGAACAGACATCGGGCTTCCGCAGATAAAGCACGGTGTCATTATCAAAAAGGAGAACTATGCAGCAGACATATCGGTATAGAAACATCATCATCAAGCCCCATTGGATGCAGTTCATCATCAACGAGCTGCACTTGCTTGTGCTTATAAGTGTAGGTTTTGTATATGCAGGTATTGATGATGCCGTCCTCTCCACTTTGGTGTTTGTCCTCTCGCTCTTGCTTTCCCTATGTTTGGCATATCGAATGGTCTATCTATGCAGGATGCGGTACATCATCAGTAACGAACAATTAGTGTTTGAGCATGGCGTGTTTCATCGGGAAGTAGATTATCAGGAACTGTATCGTGTGGTGGATTTCAATGAGAGTCAGACATTCATGCAGCAACTATTCCGATTGAAAACCGTGAGCATATATTCTGGAGACAGAACGACACCAAGACTTGACATTATTGGAGTACCGATGAAGGAAGAACTGGTGACAACCATCAGAGAACGAGTAGAAACCAACAAATGCAGGAGGAGCATCTATGAAATTACAAATAGGTAAGATATGGTTAATAGCAATTATCGGCATAGCAACGGCATTGGAAGTCAAGGCACAATTGGTGTCATCCAATCCCTTGGAATGGATGGCACTGGCAGAAGGCAATGAACTTATCAACAGTGAGATTGAAAAGCAAATCAACGGACAGACCAAGACGGCGATGTTGCAGAATACAATGGCTGCTGAGTTTAACCAGATACACAAATGGGAGAAGAAGTACAACAGCTACTTGAAATCAGTGAACGGCTATGCCTCTTCTCTGAAAGCAGGTACCCATCTGTATGATGATGGCGTGAAGATTTTCATCACGCTTACCAAGTTGAAGGCAGCTATTGCCAATAATCCACAGGGCATTGTGGCAAGCATGAGTATGAATAACCTGTATATCGAGACGGCAACGGAATTGGTATCGGTTTTCAATCTATTGAACGATGCCGTGGCGAATGGTGGCACAGAGAATATGCTGACAGGAGCAGACCGCTCCAAGACCTTGTGGGCATTAAACGACAAACTATCTGCTTTCCAAAAGAAGCTCAACAAACTGTATCTGAGCATCCGCTACTATACAATGAGTGATGTGTGGAACAATGTCACGGCAGGGATGATAGACAGAAGTAATGGTGAGATTGCTACGCAAGCATTGGGGCGGTGGCGGAGAGCTGCCAAAGTCAGTACACCATAATAATATAAAAACATTTGAGTATGAGAACATGGATATTTTGCTTTGGCATAATGTTGCTTTCCGTCTGCAAGGTGCGAGCCCAGAACGACCCTGTGTTGGCAGGAATGATATACGCATATACAGACAAGGCTGAAAAAGAGTTGAAGAACCAGGAGAAGGTGATGCTGATGCAGACCACCGGGCATATATGGTTGAAAGAGGAAGTGGAAGGAACCACCAATCTGCAACGAGAATTCAACAACTACTTGGACTCGTTCCGCTCCATCGTGGTGTATGCTGCACAGGTATATGGCTTCTATCACGAGATAGACCGACTGGTGGATAACTTGGGAGGATTCACCAAACAACTGGATAAACATCCGAGCAATGCCCTTGCTGTGGCACTGTCAGCCAAGCGCAACAAGATCTATCGGGAGTTGATTATGGGCAGCGTGGAGATAGTAAATGACATCAGACTTGTATGCTTGTTAGGCAACAAGATGACCGAGAAAGAACGAGTGGAAATCGTTTTCGGCATCCGCCCCAAGCTGAAAGTAATGAACAAAAAGCTGCAACGGCTGACCAAGGCGGTGAAGTACACCTCGATGGCGGACATCTGGGCAGAGATAGAGGAAGGTAGCCACGACAAGGCTGACAAGAAAGCCATCGTGAAGGACTGTATGAACAGGTGGAAGCGAAACGGAAAGATCAAATAACAATAAAAAGATACGACTATGAGTATATGGGCAAAGATAGCAAAGTATGGCGGCAGTGCCTTGAAAGGTGCAGGTAGTGTCGCCAAGCAAGGACTGAAATCTGCAAGCAATACGGCTGTGCATCCCACCCAAGCACTAAAAGGCGCAGGAAGTGCGATGAAAACAGCCGCTGTGGGCAGCGCAGCAGGATATGTGGCATGGCAGAACCTTGTCAACGACAAGAGCATGGTGGAGATAGCCAGTGATGTGGTGGTAGGAAAAGACACCACGGAGAAAATATCCGAAGCTGTGGAAGACGTGAAAGGACTGAAGAACAAGGCTGGAGAAGCTGTGGATGCTATGAATGGTGCCATGGGCGACATCAACAGCAAGTGGAGCGGAATGAGCAACTTCTTCCGTGGCATCTTCGGAGGCAACGGACTGGAGATGTTCGGCAACTTCTTCAAGAACTTAGGGAAAGGAAATGTGTCGGGACTGAGCCTTGCAGGACTGGTAACAGCAGCGTTCCTCACTTTCGGACGTTTCGGATGGCTTGGCAAGATAGCAGGAGCCATGCTCGGCATGATGCTCATCGGCAACAATTCCAACATCAAGAACATCGTCAGTGGTGATGGCGGTCAAGGAAGAAATGTGAACGAAGCAGAAACGACCGCACGCAGTGGCGGCATGAAACGATAAAAACATAAAACGACAACAACATGAGATATACAGAAGAGATGATGCTGCAATCAAAAAGCGGCTTTTGCATGCCCTTTGAGGAGCGAGGCAAGGACGTGGAACTGACACTTGGATATGGAAAACAGAAGCATCCTGTAACTGGAGAGCCATTCTTCCACCACGGACTGGACTTTGAGGCAAACCACTATCTGCTGTCAGCCTTGGCAAGCGGAACGGTATCGGGCATTGGCAATGATGCGACACACGGCATCTACCAAGTGATACGCTACGGCAAATATGAAGTGACCTACGCCCACCTTGCCAACGTGTTCGTGAACTTCGGACAAACCGTGAAGGCAGGACATATCGTGGCATTGAGCGGTGACAGATTGCATTTCGAGGTGAAGTTTGACGGCAAGGAAATCAATCCGATTGATTTCCTGACCATGCTATATGGCAATGTGAAGGCAATGGAACAGACCGGTAAGACTGGTTTTCCTGAGTTTGAGACCTACGACATGAATATAGCCACACAGTATGACAAAGACCAGAAAGAGATAGAAGAATTGATGCTGCGCTTCATGCCATCGTATATGGAAGACCTGTATAAAGGTATGTATGTGACACCGCAACATGCAGAGCAGTCGCTAAGGAACATCTTTACTTTGTCCGCGGCGAAACACTATTTCTATGAAGCTATGCCATCCATCAGCAATCCGTTAGGCATCGGGCAGAGAGCCATGCCCTTGGCTTGCAAGGTGCAGAACCTGCTGATTGCGGACTTTTTGAACTATCTGGCATTGCGGCATGGCATCTATCTGTCCACATTGAGCGAAGTTCTAAAAAAAAACTCCATGACGAAGCCATAAGGACGAGTGGCATCATCGACCCGCTTGCTGAACTGGACATCGATGTGCAGAGCTTTGATATTCCAAGGTTGGTGAGCGTCTATCCCGACCGTGCAGGAGTGAGATGGTGGACAAAGGCGTGGTTCAATAACCGAGAGGAAGGAGAATGCTCCGTGGAGATAGAACTGCAGCAAGCCATCCTCTTCATCCATGACAGAATAGAGAAGGACTCTTGGCTGGAGGAATACTTTCCAAAGCAGATGGAAGTGTATCACCAAGCCATCGAGCAGACAAGAGAACAGATATTAGGTCAACTAAACGTAACGCTATAATGAGTACTATCAAGAACCCGACACGCTTTGCCGAACTGGAGTATTGCCTTCAAGGATATTTTGACGGCAAGCTGGCACCTGTGATGAAACAGGTGCGAGATGACTTGACTCACAAGCAACTGGAGGAAAGAGGCAGATACCAGAGCAGTTTGGCAGGAGTGCTTGCTTCTGCCAATCCGTATGCCGACAACACCGAGTTTGTTCTAAAGCAAACAGGCAAATGGAACAGCAAAACCACGGAGGACTATCTGGCGATGTGCAACCAGAAAATATGGAAGGACAAAAACATCGTGAAGGATTTGGCTCTTCTTGCTGGCGAGTGGCGCAATGCCGTGGTGAAGGAAATTGGACGAAGCAAATACGACGCTTTGTCGAAAGCCTGTGGCGAGGATTTGGCATACGCATACGTTGCACAAAGGATGGAAGACCTGATGATTGGGAAACTCGTCAAGGACAATACACCCAAATCAACGATGGAGTACATCTTGCGAAAGGCAGCACAAAACAGCATCTGGGGACTGCAAGAAGAACTGATGAAGTCACCATTGACGGCTGAGATAGAAGCTCGTGGCGAGAAAGCCTATAAGCCAAGCAAGACGGAGAAGTTTGCTGGAAGGGCTACCGCCTCGGTAGTGGATGCCGTGACTATGGGCGGTATCGGTAGTTGGAAGTCATTGGCAACCTTGGTGGGGAGCGACATGGCATTGGGCTATGTCCTCGATTCCAAGAAGGGAAACGGCGAACAGCGGAAAGAGCAAGCCATGGAATTGAGCATCAACAAGGGCGTATTCGGACAGAACGGCAATGTCTTCACTGGTTTTCGCTCACAAGCCAAGAAAGTGAATGCCACCGACAATGGCTATGTCAAGACGCTCAACAGCAAACTCCATAACAAGATACATATCCCACAAAAAGCATTTACACCTATGGCATGGACAGATAACAGTATTAAGTTTCCTTTCCAAAAAGAGCAAGAGAAACGGAACGATCCGAAATACAAGAATGTACCGCTGATAGTGGCACCCGGCAAGGAAGATGCCTATCTGGAAGAGAAAGCCAAGCACGACGCAGCCAAGGTTGCAGAGGCAGAGCGCATCATCCAGGAAAAGAAAGATGCAGAGGCGCAACAAACAGAAACTGATGAACAACAGCAAGCGCAATCAGAAGAAGAACAGCAAGAACAACCTGAAAATGATAACAGCAACGGTTGGGAAGGACTGTTGAAGAACTTCGGACTGGACGGTTTCAGCGACATAGGCAATAACCTCGGCTATGTGATAGCTATGTTGCCCGACATCCTTGTTGGACTGTTCACTGGCAAGACGCAATCATTAGGCTTGAAGGACAATATGATGCCGATAGCCGCCATCCTTGCAGGAATGTTCGTGAAGAATCCGCTATTGAAGATGACACTCATCGGTATGGGCGGTGCCAATCTGCTGAACAAGGCAGGACATGAAGCATTGGCAAACAAACAGGAAGGCAATGATGGAAATGCTGTATCATACGGTAATACAACAGCACAAGCAGTGCAATATAAGTCCTATCCAGACGAACCGTTGAATCCCCGAATAGCCAACCCTGTGCTACAAGGCAACTGTTTAGTGGCAACCATCGACCGAGTGCCATACACCATCCAACTGCCAGAGCATGTGGTTGGAGCATATCAAGCAGGAGCCTTACCACTCAACACCCTTGCCAATGCCGTGCTTGCCAAGAGTGACCAGATGAGACAGATGGCAGAACGCAACTATGGCGAGCAAGAAGTGAGAAATGTGAGAAACGAGGCGATGGAAAACGCAGAGCAGCGAGAAGTCATCCAACGTTCAAGATAAGATAAAACGTAAAACAATCATACAATGAAAGAGAAAAGTCCACAAGAGAAGAATGCGGCAGAGCGTCAAGTGTCACTGATTACCGAGGCCCTGTCGAAAGCAGCCGACAACAAGGGTGTCTGGCTGAATGAGCAAGGAAAGCAATATCCACGGTTTTACCCGAAGGGAGCGGCAGTGAGTCCGTTCAATGCCCTCGTGATGGGATTGAACTCCGACAAGAACGGATTTTCTACAAATCTTTACACGTTATTTAGTGAAGCCAAGAAGCGAGACGAGTCTGTGATGGCACATGAGAGAGGTGTGCCGTTCAACTGGTATGCGTGGAACAAGTATGTGAACCGACATAATCCGGAAGACATCATCAGCAGAAAGGACTACCAGGAATTGTCGGCAACCGATCAGACACAGTACAAGGGCATACATAATCGGGAAATACGAGTGCTGTTCAACATCGACCAGACCATGCTGCCACTGAAAGACAAGGAGAAATATGAAGATGTGGTGAAGGCGAATGTCGGTGCGAATGAAGACAAGGCATTGCGTAGCCAAGTAAATGACTTCATCCAGAAGATGAAGGAAAACCTGATGGCGGTGCGCAAAGACGGAAGCGGAGTGGCACACTATGACACAGAAAAAGATGCTGTGTATATGCCAAAGCAAGAAAACTTTGAGCATTATAGCGATTATGTGCAGGAAATGCTGCGCCAAGTGGTGAGTGCTACAGGACATCAACAGCGACTAGCAAGGGAGGGCATGGTGATGAAAAACGGCATTGCGCCATCGGAGGATGCCGTGAAGCAAGAGAAACTGATGGTGGAACTGGCTTCGGGCATCAAGATGATGGAAATGGGAATGCCAGCCAAGATTTCCAAGGAGAACATGGGACTGGTGGATTACTGGAACCGTGAACTGAAAGAAAATCCATGTCTGATAGATGCCATAGAGAGTGATGTGAACAATGCCTTGGACGTTATTCGCAAGGCAGAGCGTGGCGAGAAAATAGAATATTCATCCTTGAAGAACGAGCAGCAGACCACCGAGATGCAAGCGCAGATGCCCAAGCATTACTTTGTAGCTGATGAGATAGCCAAGCATCCTGACAGCGAACAGAAATTTGTGGTGATAGTAAGGGACAAAGAAAACAAGAGTGCCGATGTGGTGTTGCCCGCAGGAGCATCATTGGAAGTGAACAACGAGGTGTCGGGCATGAGCAAGCAGCGCATCGAACATGCCTTGCAGAAGGAAGGTTTTCTGTCTGTCAAGTTTTATAACCCAAATGGTGCATTGGGCTACCATCCTGATGACGGCTATTTTGCTGGAAAGGACATCACCGTTGCAAGACTGAAGAACTGGCAACTGGAAGACATATCCAAGATAGACGTGAGTGATGCCGTGAGCCAGAGCAAGCAGGTGGGCTTCGACCGCATACAGATGGTGCAGGATGACAACAAGCGTTGGGCGATGTATATCAAGCCCGAAGGACAGAAGGCTTTTTCCATCTATCCCGACAAGGCGGACTTAAACCGCTTCTTCACCACACTGAAACAGGCGCAGGACACGATGGACAGCCTGAGAGTGGAACTGGCACAGAAATACTATGCGATGGCAGAGACAAAGCCTGACCTGAAGGTGGACTTGTTTGGCAGTGGTCAGCACAACGAGGTGGACATGAACCGCATACAGAAAGTGAACGTGTTCAAGGCAAAGAACGATGTCACTCTGTGTGCAGTCACCATTGATGGCGCAGACAAGTTGCAGCCTCGTGTGGTATCGCCAAGCCAATGGCAACGAATGTGGATTGCCGAAGACAAGAACGAGTACAAAAAGCATCTTGCTGCTACCCTGTTTGCTGACATCCTGCAGAAAGGACAGACACAGGAGCAGACTGCATCTGAGAAGCAAGTTGAGGAAACCGAGGTGAAGCAAGAAACGCAAGTCTCCACCGATAAGCATGAGGAAGAGCATCGAGAATATCATGAGGAAGAGAACAAGCAAGCTTCCTCTGAGGAAAAGACAGATATTAGGGAAGAGAAGGATGCGACTGTTCAAAGAGATAATAACGCTACTGTGGAAAAGAAGGAAGAAATAAAAGGTAAGCAGAAGGAAGAGACCAAGGACTCTCCCATCATGAAGCAATGGAAGGAGTTGAAAGCTAAGCATCCAGATGCTTTGCTGCTGTTTCGTGTAGGTGATTTTTATGAGATGTATGAACAGGATGCCAAGCGAGGATCGGAAGTGTTGGGGATTACATTGACAAAGAGAAACACCCAAACTGGTCCCTACATGGCTGGCTTTCCACATCATGCCTTGGACACCTATCTACCCAAACTTATCCGAGCAGGAGAACGAGTAGCTATCTGTGACCAGTTGGAGGCACCCAAGCAGAAGCAAGAGGAGCAAAATACTGAGGAACAGCAGCGTTCTGGCGGTATGAAACGATAATAATGAGGATAAAGACATGAGCAAGAATCAGCAATATGCAGAAAGATATGCTGTCGAGGCGATGGAACAAATGAAGCGATATGGCATCCCTGCTTCCGTCACCTTGGCGCAAGGCATCTTAGAAAGCCGTAATGGACAGAGTGAACTGTCGCAGTTGGGCAACAACCACTTTGGCGTGAAGGCTTCGAAAAGTTGGTTGAAGAACGGTGGCGATTATCTTGTCTATACCGATGACAAACCGAATGAGAAGTTCTGCAAGTATGCCACGGTGGGTGACTCATACGAACACCATTCCAAGATATTGAAGAACAGCAGCCGCTACAGCCAATGTTTCAAACTCTCTCCCGACGACTACAAGGGATGGACAAAAGGTATTGAGCGAGGCGGTTATGCCACCAATGGAGGATATGCAGCCAGTTTGCAAAAGATTATCGAGATCAATGGATTACAGAAGTATGACCAACAAGTAATGCAAGAAATGAGGGCTGAGGGCAAGAAGTTCGGCGTAGAACAGAATGCAAGGACTTCAGCAACGGTATTGTCTTCGGTATCGACATCCAATAATGACGAAAAGAAGCAAACAGCATCTCAAACAACCAACGACAAATACTCATTCCCTGTGAAAAGGGACGAGTTCTTGTTTGTCACTTCTCCATTCGGTATGCGTCAAGACCCTATGGACAAAAGCAAACAGCAGATGCACAAGGGCATTGACATCAGAGCCAAGCATGATGATGTGTTGGCAACCGAGAATGGTGGCAAGGTGGTAGCTGTGAACCACAATGCCAATACTGGCGGTGGCAAGTCTGTGACAGTGGAATACGCAAGATCGGACGGAAGCAAGGTGCAGACCACATATATGCACTTGGACAGTATTGCCGTGAAGGTGGGTGACGAGGTGAAAGCTGGGCAAAAGTTAGGTGTGTCGGGAAATACCGGCACACGCACTACTGGCGAACACTTGCATTTCGGAGTGAAAAACATATCGGCAGACGGCAAGACAAGGGATGTGGATCCTGCATCATACTTGGCAGAGATAGCACAGAAAGGTAATCTGAAGCAACAAGCATTGTATAACGGCAATGACCTGTTGGCAAAATACAAGGGAAATAGTTCGGCAGTGGACACGAGTCTGTCACCTGACGATTGGATGAAGAAACTGCTTTCATCCGAGGACGCAAGCACAGGATTGTCAAGTGCAGACCCGATAATGGGATTGGTGACTACCATGTATAGCAGTCTGCTTGCCCTCGCTGTGCAAATAGACAGTAAAAGCGAGGAAGAGCAAAAAGCGCAAATCTCAGAAGCTGTAAGCAAAAGGCAGGTGGACTTGAAACCGTTGATGCCGACTATGAAGGAGTGCGTGTTGAGTGTTGGCGATAATGGAAAGGCTGTGTTGCAAGCGGACAATGGCACTACCAAAGTGACGAGAGAGCTGACCAATGCGGAGTTCTGTAGATTGTCGCAAGTGTTGGGTGATACCAACCTGAGCAATGATGCCAAGAAAATGCGCATCGCTGGAATGGTGAATACTATCGTGCTGACGCAACAGGCATCGCAAAACTATGAGCAAGTCCTGGAACAGCAAGAAGGTCAAAGTCAGACAATGCAAAGAAAGTAAGATACTTGGAAGTTCCACATCTTGGTCGATTGAAAACGAATAAAAAAGTATTTGAGCTATGATTAAATGTAACGTAAGTGTGTGCGGAACCGTTAGCAAGGCTGCTGTGGTTCGCAATGGAAAGGACGGAATGCCGTTTACCCTAAAATCCGCAACTATCATCCAAT
>NZ_QUCG01000071.1:0-16459 GCF_003473645.1 Prevotella sp. AM23-5
AGGTGACAACTTTTTCACGTATAAGACAAGGCTTCCTATGGCAGGGATTTTTTGTACCTCTATAACTCTATCTTTTATCACAAAACACCCTGCTATAACTCTATCTTTTGTCACGAAACATACCTTTATAACTCTATCTTTTAGCAAAGTTAACATAAAATAATTGCATATCTCGTTAATAATCAGTATTTTTGCAGCCATATAATCATAAAGACGCAAAGATATGGAAAAATACTTGTCAAGAAGCATCGACCAGGCTTTGCTGGAATGGAAGGATAATCCTCGAAGAAAACCTCTTTTGGTGAGGGGCGCCCGACAGGTAGGCAAGTCGAGCACCATTCGGCATTTGGGCAAGAGCTTCAAATATTTTTTGGAAGTTAATATGGAAAGAAATCCTGAGGTGATGGAATTCTTTAAGGGCAGTCGTGATGTGAAGAGCATTGCTGCTAAGCTATCTGACTTCTTTAATGTGCCGATTGTTCCGGGCGAAACCCTTCTTTTCCTCGATGAGATACAAAAGAGCGAAGATGTCGTTCACAGCCTTTGGTTCTTTAAAGAAGATTATCCCGAACTTCATGTCATTGCAGCAGGTTCGCTCCTGGAGTTTGTGCTGAAGGATTTGTCATCGTTTGGGGTGGGCAGAGTAAGTTCACTGTTTGTTTATCCGATGTCTTTTGATGAATTCTTGACGGCAACGGGGCAAGAGGGGCTTCTCAGAACCAAACGAAATAGCAGTCCTACGAATCCGCTGCCCGAGGCATTCTATAACAGATTGGTGGAGGCCTTTAGAAGTTACATGCTGGTTGGCGGAATGCCAGAAGCTGTGGCAACCTACACGGAGACAGGGTCTTATCGCTATAGCAGTGACATTGTGAACGAAATCATCCAGGGTTATCAGGACGATTTTGCCAAGTACGGAGCCAAGGCAAATCCTCTGCTTTTGCGCCAAACTCTCATAAGCGTAGCGCATCAGGCAGGAGCTAAGTTTGTTTACAGTAGGGTAGAAGGACAATATCGTTCGGCAGAAGTAAAGGTGGCTTTGGAGATGCTGAAGGATGCCGGACTAATCATCCCGACTTATCATACGGATGCCAATGGGGTACCGCTTGGGGCTGAAATCAACGAGCGGGTTGTGAAATATCTTATCCATGATACTGGCGTGCTGCTTGGTATTCTGGGAATAGATGACGACATCGACGACAGCATCAAGGAGATGATGGTGGCAGATTCCATCAATCTTGTTGACAAGGGACATGTGGCAGAGATGATGGCGGGCTTGGAACTTATCAAATATTCTTCTCCGCAGAAGCGCCATCAGTTGTACTATTGGCAAAACATGAACAAAGGTACTTGTGCCGAGGTGGATTATGTGATAGCTCGCAGTGGCAGCATAGTTCCGATAGAAGTAAAATCGGGTGTGAAGGGTTCCATGAGCAGCATGTATTCGCTGATGCGCAATCCGCAGAAGCATATAGAAATGGGCATCCGCTGTTCTCTTGAAAATTTTGGAACATTCGAGAGTCCCGATGGAAAGAAGATAGACATCATTCCTCTTTATGCTATCTCCAATTTGTTTGCGGAGAAGTAGATGGGGAATATAAAGAAATATCAAAAAAACTAAGAATATGGCAAGAGCAACAGGTTCAATCAATTATTTGGAGCATCGCACGCCCTTCAAGGACGAAAGCGGTAAGTATCAGATACATCCGATGTTTGTGAAGCGGGATATCGTTGACCAGGAGAAGATGGAGAAACGTGTTCGCGATCATTGTGCGATGAATGTTTCCTCCTTTATCTCTGCATTGGAAACGCTGGAGGATGAAACGCTTTATGCCTTGGCTGACGGCAACGAGGTGAGGGTAGGTGATATGTTTGTCGTCAAGCCTAAACTGGGCGTGGTGAAGCATAAGGATAAGGAGGGAAATGAATGGAAGAAGACCTATCATGAGGGCGACCTGATTCCTGCCAACGAAGTAGCTGTCTGCGGTTTGGAAATTCAGCCCACGAAGGAATTCCTGGAAAGATTGAAACGTCGTTCTAACGGTTGTAGTCGCCAGTATTGGAATGTGAAATTTGCTCCGAAGGAGGCGGATCAGGAGTTTGCCGACATTGTGGAGATTTGCCAGCAGCAGGGATATATCACGGTGAAGGATATAATTCGCAAATTCGGTGTCACCCGCTATCATGCCAATAAGGTATTGAATGATCTCTGTGAGGAACCGGCAGCCAGAATGTATGCTACCAAGGAAGGTCCGGTTACGCTCTATCGCTTGAGAAAGAAGGAATGATGATAGGAAGTTGAAGTAAACGGCTTTTGGGGTTCAAGTAAGTATCTTTTGGGGTGCAAGTAAGCATCCTTTTGGGTTGAAGTAAGTATCCTTTTGGGTTGAAGTAAGTATCTTCTCGGGTGCAAGCAAGTATCTTCCCAACTGTTGCTCCTAGGCTCAGCACCTCTGCCGAGCCTAGTCAGCAGGTCTGCTGACTGCAGTCAGCACCTCTGTCGAGCTTAGTGGCAACCCCTTGTTATCGTACAACTATAACCCCTTTAGTTGTACGACCATAATATGATGATACTTCTATGATACATTGATGATACTTCTTGCCGCATTTTTCAAGAAGTGTCATTGATGTTAAGTTGTTAATCATCAGAAAGATAACTAGTATTTTGAGGAAGAAAATGAGACTATGAGACTTTTTTCGCAGAAAAAACTTATGTTGATAAGATGCAGAAGATGCTTTATGAAAACGTACAAATTACGTACAGGCGAGGAGCCTGTGAGATTTAATGTCTTGTTGTAGCTGCTTTGGGCTTTATAAAACTAGGTAATGTTATATATTCGTTAGAGCAACGAAATAAAGTAACAAACGGTGGAGGCTTATCAGTTGCCTTCACCGTTTCTTCTAGTTTATGCTTGGTAGAATCGAAAAGTTGGTGGGGTTCATCAGATGAAGGTCACCAAACCTAAATATCTTGAAAACAAAGACTTGCAAAATTGATATTGTGACATATTTCATGAAAAAGAGCTGAGTTGCAAGTCGGGAAGTAATCAGATCTTATAATTTTTAACATAGATAATCACAATTATAGTTGTTTAGCAAAAGTTTCCTTCACAAAATTTGTGAATATCGAATTTATATATTATCTTTGCAACATCAAACTATTATAAATAATGTTGTTATGAGCAACGATAAAAAAACAATAAAGGAAATGCGGGCAAACGATATGACTCCGGCTTTTCCTACGCATCCTGGAGATGTTCTGAAGGATGAGATAGAATATCGTGGAATTTCTCAGCGACAGTTGGCTGAGGAAATGGGTATTGCCTATTCTGCTCTGAACGAAATTCTGAATGCACGTCGCCCTGTGACGGAAAAAACAGCTCTACTCTTTGAGGCTGCACTTGGAGTGAATGCTGAGCCTTTGTTGAAAATGCAGATGAGATATAATCTGCAATCTACAAAAAGTGATACTACTTTTATGGCTAGATTGGCTAAGGTAAGGAGGGTGGCAGCAGCCTTGTAAAAAAGCTGAAGAGAAGATATGAATAAGAAACAATCCACATTAAAAGTAGATAGCATATTGGAGTACTACGACAATCCTCAATTCTGATAATACTCTTGTGCTGGATTCTAAAACAAGCACAACTATATCAGAAGAGCGTTTGCCTGATGAAGGCTATTTATTAATCTAGAATGATGAAACATAATTTATTGGTTATATCGATGCTTGCTGCCATGGCATTGCCTGCCTCTTCGCAGGAGGATAGCTGCAAGACTATACACCGCATCGCACTGGATGCGGTGCCATCTACCATATTTCATACTAACGAGTTTCTGCGTGGAGGGAATGATGAGGCCCGGACGATGAATCACGACATGACATTTACACTGAAGTATGCCTTCATGAATAAGGAGGAGGTGAGACCTGGCTCCATCTATCAGGGGGCGTATCAGGGTGTAGGCTTGGCTAGACATGAGTTTAACCAGTGGCTGGCAAATCCGATATCCGTGTATCTGTTTCAGGGGGCACCGATTGTGAACCTATCCCGCAGGGTGTCGCTCAACTATGAGTGGAACTTGGGAATGGCGTTCGGATGGAATGCCTATGACGAGCTGAACAATCCAGAAAACAAGGTGATTGGCTCAAAGGCAACGGCATATATTGATGTTGATGTGTATATGAAGTGGATGCTCTCGAAATATCTCGACCTGAATGCCGGTATTTCGCTGACTCATTTCTCTAATGGCAACACCACTTATCCTAACATGGGACTTAACACAGGTGGCATAAGATTGGGACTGGCTTATTACATCAACCGACAACCATTGGCTGTGCCGAAGGTAGAGCGGGAGAAGCTGCCGGATAGGCGTGGACTTTACACGGATGTGGTATTGTATGGTGCATGGAAGCAGGGAATAGCACATGATGGTGTGTCGAGCTATCTGCTGGATGGCAAGTATGCCGTGATGGGCTTCAATGTCAACCCGATGTACCGGTTGAACCCGTGGCTGAGTTTGGGTGCTTCGCTTGATGGTGTGTACGACCGTTCGGCTAGCAGGGAGAATGATCCTTGGGGCGAGGATGTGAATCATAAGTTTAGTACCCAGGCTGGTCTGGGGCTTTCGGCTCGTGGCGAGTTTGCCATGCCTTATTTCAGCATCAACTTCGGTGCGGGAACCTATTTGCTTGGCAATCGCAACGACTTCAAGGGAGTATATGAGGTGCTTGCCCTGAAGATTCATGTGAGCCGACGTGCCATGCTGCACATCGGCTACAGTCTGGTGGATTTTAAGACTCCTAACAATCTGATGCTAGGCTTGGGATGGCGCTTTGGCGGCAAATAATTCTGCCACTTTCTCCAGCCATTCCTTGTCAATGTCATCAAAGGTATTGAGGTGTTCACTGTCAATATCCAGTACGGCGATCACCTCATCGTTTCGGATAACGGGTACGACAATCTCTGAACGGGAGGCGCTGCTGCAGGCGATGTGACCTGGAAATTTCTCTACATCTTCTACCACGATGGTCTCCGCTTTATCCCAAGCCGTTCCGCAAACACCCTTGCCCCGTTTGATGCGGGTGCAGGCCAGCGGTCCCTGGAAAGGACCCAGTACAAGGGTTCCATCGATGACCCTGTAGAAGCCTACCCACCAAAAGCGGAAGGTGTCCATGATGCACGCTGAAATATTCGCCATATTGGCGATGATGTCGTTTTCGCCCTCTATGAGCGACTTAAGCTGAGGGAGGAGGGTAGCGTAAAGTTCCTCCTTCGTTTCTCCTTTTATAATAAGATGTTCTGCCATGATGTCTTTACTTTTCAATTCTTTCTATTATCAGTTTAGATATACTATTTCTGCAAAAGTAATAAAAATAATTGAAAAACTGTCTTTTTTATAGAAATATTTCTATCCTTTCAATCTTTTTTCGTACTTTTGCACTATCAATTAAGAGAAAGAAAAGTCTGATTTTAAATGAAGTAAGAAAATGGCTGATAAAGATATGAAATGGAAGACGCTCTCGCAGAAGTATCTGATAGAGAAGCCTTGGCTCACGGCACGAGTGGATAAGGTGGAATTGCCTACGGGTGCCATCATTGATGAATATTACGTGCTGGAATATCCTGATTGGGTAAATACCATCGCCATTACGAAGGACGGAATGTTCGTATTCGTACGTCAGTATCGCTATGCGATAGGGAAGACGGTGAATGAGCTCTGTGCCGGAGTGATAGAGAAGGGCGAGGACCCGATGGATGCTGCCAAGCGAGAACTGATGGAAGAGACGGGATTCGGAGGCGGAAACTGGCAGAAGTGGATGACGATTTCGGCTAATCCGAGCACGCATACCAATCTTACCCATTGCTATCTGGCTACGGATGTGGAGCGCATGGATGTTCAGCATCTTGACCAGGCTGAGGATATCGAGGTTCGCCTCTTCTCCAGGGATGAAGTGATGGAAATGCTGGAGAAGAGTGAAATCTGGCAGAGCCTGATGGCTGCTCCGCTCTGGAAGTATTTTGCGAAGGAAAAGTAAACAACAGACAATAGACATTAAACATTAACAATAAACATTATAAAGATGGTAATAGATTTCGAAAAGATTGCTGAGGCTCACTTGGAGGGCTTCAAGGGTGGACAGGGTAAACTCGATACTCGTAATTATGTGGATGACAAGGTGAAGATTATGTATTCTACCTTGCGTCCGGGTGCATCAACTGGTCTTCATACTCATGAGGGCAACTGCGAGATTATCTATGTGGTAAGCGGCACTGCTACTTTCCATTATGATGATACCGTGGAGGAGGTTCGCCAGGGACAGGTGCATTACTGCCCGATGAACCATGCTCATTATATGGAGAACCTCACCGACCATGATCTGGTGTATCTCGCCATTGTGCCTGAGCATCATTAATATCCCTGGAGTATCAGGGAAAAACACATCATGTTCCTCCTGAGGAAAATGAAAAAATAGAAAGTCCAACTCGGATGCCTCTCTTATAAAAAGGCTCCAAGCTGGACTTTCGTCATTTTTATCTCTCTCTTTCTTTCTCTTTATATTGCTATGCTAATCTGTTTTTATCTAAAAGCCGGCTGCGGGTTAGAGTTTCTCGCAGAACTCGATTTTCTCCTTGTTTGGACCCTCGATGGTGAAGAACTTTACACCGTTCTCCCAGAATGGAAGACCATTTACCTGCTGATCCAGCATCTTGAAGATTCCGGCTTCCTTTACAACTAGGAAGAGATTGTCTATGTTCTTTACATCGATGGCGATGTGATCGATGGCTCCATATTCCATCTTAGCCTGATGGTTCTGATAGGTCTCGATGATGAGATTGTGGAGCTGGAGGAAGGCTACTTCCTCGGTGCCGTTTACTGTGCGGAGGGCTGTCTCGAAGCCCAGGGCATGATAAAACTCAATGGTCTTGTTGATGTCGTTGGTAGGAATGCCGATGTGCTGCACGCCTGTTGTAAAATCTTTAATCTTCATAATGAATTTGTGTTTAGATGATTGTTATGATAAAAATTTCTGTATTTTTTTTGAAGATTTAGAAGCGGATGATTTCTGCTCCAATCTGGAAATAACTCTGGTTGCTCTGCGGATTCCACATGCCCTTGGCGTAAACCGGAATGGTGTAGTTGCCGAGCTTGAGGTCGTGGGAGGCTTGCAGCGATACGTGAACGATGCCTGCCGTGGTTCCGAAGAAGTGAGCATCCTCGCCAGCTCTGTTAAGGGCGAAGGCTCCACCTACTCCTGCATCAACCTTCCAGCCATCCTTCTGGTAGATAGGGTATTCCGCATAGGCGAAGGTGGAATATTTCTGCTTCGTATTATCGCTGTTGCGGTCGCGTCCGAAGACTACCGTTGACCAGCTCAGGAGCAGTGGAAACTTCTCGTCCTGAAACCGGTAGCTTAATGTAGCATCGAGAAATCGGCCGGTGGTATGGGCTGAGTAGTTCCAGTATTCCTTATTATTATAGGTGGCACCAGGGGAGAAGTTGTAGGTGTCCCACAGGGCGAATCCCCAACCGCCAGCCTTCAGATTCAGATAATGGTTAAACTCCTTGTAGGAGCCTTCCGAGTTGCAGCCACCCCAAAGTCCCACGGTAATGTGGTCGTTGGCCATCGTATAGCTCAGGTCGGTGAGGAGGACGATGCCGTCGGAAACTTCCATGCCACGCCACAGATGATTGTTCTGCACGTTGGCTTTCAGATGGAGCTGTGCCTGGGCGTTTCCCAGGCAAGCTGCCATCATCAAAACAATAACTACAATTCTTTTCATGGTTTTACTACAAAATAAACTTTTTGAACCTAACTAAAACTTACTAAAATAAACTAATAACTTTTTGAACCTTATAAACCTTCACTAAAAATCAAAAATAATAAAACGTGCAGCTTTATATTTGTACTGCTTTTTCGCAAATATCTTTGGGCAAATGTGGCTTTACTTGGTAAATTCATCAGGCAAAACAGGCATGGCTCCATTCTGTGTACAGACGAATGCCGAAACCTTTACTGCCAATTCATGTGCCTCTCTTACGCTCTTGCCCTTCAGGATGCTTGCCACGAATGCACCTGTGAATGAATCGCCTGCACCCACCGTATCAGCCACTTCCACCTTCGGAGTCTCTATAAACGAAACTTCGCCAGGGGTGAACACATAGCTGCCGTTTACACCGCAGGTAAGAATGAGCATCTTCAGATTGTACTTGCCCAAGAGGAGCCAGCATTTATTCTCCAAGTCGATGCCCGGATAGCCGAAGATGCGGCTTACGGTGATCAGTTCCTCATCGTTGATCTTGAGGATGTTACATCTCTTGATGCTCTCGGTGATAATATCCTTATTATAGAATCCCTGACGGAGATTGATGTCGAAGATTTTGAGGATTCCTTCTCCCTTAGGCATGTGGTCGAGGAAGCGATAGATGGTGTTGCGAGAAACCTCGTTGCGCTGTGCCAGCGAACCGAAGCAGGCAGCGGTGCAATTCTTAGCCAATTCTTCCAGGGCTGGCGTGTAGGGGATGTTGTCCCAGGCTGCTCCCTCCTTGATGTCGTAGCAAGGAATGCCGTTGGCATCGAGCGAAACCTGGACGGTGCCTGTAGGGTAGGCTACCTTGTCTATCTGATAGTTGAGATGGTGATCGTTGAGTTCCTTCTCCAGTTCCTTGCCCAGCTCATCATCGCCCATTGCGCTGACCGCACAGCTCTCGAGTCCGAACTGTGAAACGTGGTAAGCAAAGTTGGCTGGAGCGCCACCTAGCTTCTTTCCTTCTGGAAGCACATCGAAGAGTGCCTCACCGATACCTATCACTGATTGTTTCTTTTCCATTGTCATTTTTACTTTAAGAATGTTAGAGATGTTACTTGATTTCTGTTGCAAAGGTAGCATTTTTCAGCTACCTTTGCAAAGAAAAATCATCTAAACTTTCTGCAAACGTTCCCGCAATCGTTTCCAATTTCTGCAATCGTTTGCAGTATGTTTCTTCTCTTCAATCCTTTACTTCTTCTCTCCAGGTTTCTGCTCGAAATCGATGAGAACCTTCATGCTGGTTTCGCGATGAGCATCGATAAACTTATAGGCGTCATCGTATTCCTCGAAGGCGAAGCGGTTACTTACGAGTGGCTTGAGGTTGACGATGCCCTTGCTTACGTAATCGATGGCTGTGAGATAATCCTCGTGGCGATACATCATTGAACCGATGAGTCTCAATTCATGTTCGCCGAGATAGAACATGCTGAGGGCTGGGTCCTTGGCAAAGACTGCCACCACAACGATGTCGCTACCTTTCTCGATGGTCTCCATCAGCGAACGGATGGAAACTTCTACACCAGCTACTTCGAAACCTACCTGATAGCCTTCCTCACCGAAGAGTTCCTGGGCTGCCTCCTTCAAGGTCTTCTTGGTGATGTTGAGGGTATGCTTGATGCCGCACTCGCGAGCCTTAGCCAGGCGGAGGTCGCTTACATCGGTAATGAGTACATTCTTGGCGCCACGGGCAATGCAGAACTGGGCTATGAGGTTGCCGATGGTTCCTGCACCGCTCACTACTACATTCTTACCCTTCACGTCGGTGCGGTTGCTGGCATGGGCACCAACGGCTGAAGGCTCAATCATGGCACCATAGTCGAGGCTCATGCCTTCTGGCAACTTAGCCACGCGGTCGTCATCTACAACAAAGAAATCCTGTGCAGCACCATCTGCCTGGAAAGCCTGAACACGCAGGTGCTCACAAACATTATACTGTCCGCGCTTGCAAGGGTTGCACTTGCCGCAAACCAACTGTGGGCGAGCGGTGATATGGTCGCCAGGCTTGCAGACGGTAACTTCGCTGCCTACAGCCATAACCACTCCTGAGTACTCATGTCCCTGAACCACTGGGTAGAATGTGGCTGGGTGAAGACCGTGGTAAGAGTGAATCTCGCTACCGCAGATGCCGATGCGCTTGATGTTGACGAGAACCTGATGAGCAGTTAAGTCTGCTGCCTTTGGTTCTGCTACTTCCTTGAATTCGATATGCTTTGGTTCTACCAATATTGCCTGTCTCATAATTATAATGTTTTGAAATTGTTATTGTTATAGTTGGTGGGATAAAAGATCCCGTTTTTTTATTTCTTCTTTTTTATTTATTTCTTCTTATTCTCCAGATCGGCCATAATCTGCTTGTATTGCTTCTTGTTGAGCTTGTAGAAGCAGAGGCATCCTGCGGTGATAATCCACAAGACTCCCGGAATGGTGCTGAAGGCGTGGTGCATGATGCTCAATACTTCTGGATTCTGCACAGCGTTGCTTACATATCCTGCACTGCCCAGGGCAATGGCGAGAAGCGATGTGCCGAGTGCCATTCCTATCTTGTTGCCCAGCGAGATGAAGGCGTATTGGAATCCGTCGTTTCTGATGCCCGTCTTCCACTCGCCATACTCCACACAGTCGGGGATGATGGCATAGATGGCTGTATTGAAGCCTGAGAAGAAGAACCACGACAAGGCTGAGAACAGATAGAACATGATGGCACTGCCGTTAGGGCTGAAGAAGTACAGACCTATCATCGTAATACCGGTGAGGAAAGCGAAGATGGCTGCCGTGAAGCCCTTGTTGCCCGTTTTTCTGAATACCAGAGGGAAGCAGGCGGCACCTATGATGCTTGGCACGATGATGGCCATGGAATAGTAGGAGAAGAGCGTTGCCGAACCTTCTACATAAGTGAAATAGTAGAGCATGTCGGCATTGCGTCCGTAATGGATGAAACCGAAGAGCAACTGTCCTAAAAGGGCGAGCAGATAGGGCTTGTTCTTCATCACGGAGCGAAGCTGCACCTTTAAAGGGAGTTTCTGTCCTACAGGAACTTCTACCACTTCCTTGGTCTTGTGAAAGCAGAACAGATGGCAGGCGGCGAAGATGATGCCGTAGAGTACAGCCACAGCCAGATAACCATATTTGGTATCGCCTGCGCCAAACCAGCTGATGAGCGGAACGGTTACGATGTTGATTACTCCGATGGCCATCATGGCGCTCACCGAACGGCTGGTGTTGAGCTTGGCTCTCTCATCGATGTCTTGCGTCATGGCTCCGCAGAGTGTGCCGTAAGGCAGGTTCACGCAGGTATATCCCAGCACCAGGATGCAGTAGGTTACTGCCATATAGATAATCTTGGCGGTCTGGCTCCATTCCGGATGTGCCCAGAAAGTGAGTATCAGTACCAGTGCCGTGATAGGAGCTCCGAAGAGCAGCCATGGGCGGAATCGTCCCCATCGGGTGTGGGTCTTGTCGGTAAGTGTGCCGATGATTGGGTCGTTGATGGCATCCCAGAATCGGGAAACAAGCATCAGGGTTGCTACGGCACTCATGCTGATTCCGAATACATCGGTGTAGAAAATCATGAGGAAGTTGCCCACGAACATCCAACTGAAGTTGCAGCCTACATCGCCCATTCCATAGGCGAGTTTGCTGATGAAGGGAACCTTTCCCTGTGAATTGTTCTTTTGCGAGTTGCTCATTTGTGAAACATTCGCTTGCATATTGTCATCTTGCGAACTGTTTGCTTGAAATTTAGAATCTTGTTCCATATTCTTTTTCTTAGGTTTGATTGTGATACTTAATGTTGTTTATTCTTTTTTTTGTGAAGGAATAGAGCGATTTGAGAAATCGTTTTTTCCTTTTCACGCTGCAAAGATAGAACGTTTTCGCAGGAAAAACAAGAAAAAAATCGATAGTTTTTTTGCAACCGTTCCCGCAACCGTTCCCATTTTCCGCAACCGTTCCCAAAAAGATTTCTCTGTTTTTTGTTGTGGCTTTCGTAGAAAATAAGTATCTTTGCAAGCACATTCATCAAGAAACGAAAAAGAAATATGGCAAAATATGTAACCATCATGGATATTGCAAGGGAGTTGGGATTTTCCAAGTCCACAGTTTCGCGTGCCCTGTCGGGAGATACGGGTAATGTGAAGGCGGAAACCTTGAAGAAGATATTGGAGACAGCAGGACGGATGGGCTATCATCGCAACGAACTGGCTGTGAACTTTCGCCAGCAGAGCACTCACAACATCGGCATCATCATCCCCGAAATCGTAACAACGTTCTATATGACCTTTATCAATGATGCTCAAGCCATCTTGCGCAAGCAGGGGTATAAGGTGATGATTGCCATCTCTAACGAGAATCCTGAGCAGGAGAGAGAGAACATTCTGATGATGGAGCAGCTGCGTGTGGATGGTATCCTGATGAGTGCATGCGATAAGGAGCATAATGTGGACCTATATAATAAGGTGATAGAAAGGGGCATTCCCATTGTGTTTTTCGATAGAACGGTGGAGAAGGTAAAGGCTTCACAGGTGCACATGGACGATTACATCATGTCGTTTTTCATGGTGGAGGCTTTGTTGCGCAAGGGCTATAAGCATATTATTCATATCCCGGGACCTGCTTATATCCGAAACAGCTATGAACGATTGAGGGGCTATCGGGATGCGCTGGAAAAGTTTCATATAGAGTATCAGGCGCAGGATGTCTTGTCGCCAGCTTTGTCGGCTGAAGAGGGTAGTTGGGTGATGGAGCGGTTCCTGGAGAAGAATGTGCCCTTTGATGCGGTCTTTGGCTTTACGGAGACTGCTGTGTTGGGAGCAAAGAGTGCTATCCAGAAGCGTGGCTTGCGTATTCCGGAGGATGTGGCGCTTTGCTGCATGTCGGGCACAGCCTTGGCTACCTTGGTTCATCCTCAGTTGACGGTAGTGGAGCAGCCTATTGAGAAAATGGCGCAGGAAAGTTGCCGACTGCTGCTGGAGCATATTGCCGATGGTTATAGAAGGATAGAGGAAATTGCATTGAGAGGTGAAACCGTGATAAGGGAATCTACTTAATAAAGGTATCGACTTCTGGAATCTGCATAAAAGAAACGGGTGTATCATCTATATAATTGAATGATACACCCGTTTTCTATCTCGTTATCTTAAGCATTTAAACTTGATCTATCTCGTTATCTTAAGCTTCCTCTTCCTCTTCTTCATTCTCCAGCAAGTCGGTGCCGAGGTGAGTGGTCTGTTCACGCTTCAAGCGGTCGCGCACCTCCTTAGGCTTGGTGGCGTAGGTAATCATTCGGATAGAATCGTTGTAGCTCACGTACTTCCAGAGCCAGTTGAGCATTACCATTACCTTGTTCTTTACGCCAAGGATAGAGCGGAGGTGAACTACCAGCCACAATACCCAGGCAAAGAAGCCCTGGCTGTGGAACTTGCCAAGTTCTACCACTGCCTTGTTTCTTCCGATGGTAGCCATAGAACCCAGGTTCTTGTAGCGGAAAGGCTTGAGCTGGGAATCTGTGGCTCCCTCTGCTATCTTCTGGATATTCTTTGCCAGAAGCGCAGCCTGCTGGATGGCTACCTGAGCCAACTGTGGATGACCGCCAGGATAAGCTGGGTCGGCGGTCTGGATACACTGGTCGCCGATGGCAAAGAGACCGTCCATGCCAGGGATGCGGTTGAATTCATCTACTACGATTCGGAACCCACGACCCAGATGGTCGCCATCGATACCCGTGATAGGCTGTGCCTTTACACCTGATACCCAGAGGAAGGTGCGGGTAGGAATCTCCTGACCATCCTTCATCAGAACCTTGTGGTCCTTGTAGTCGGTTACCATTTTGCCAAACTGTACATCCACACCCATGCTGGTAAGGAATTCGTATGCTTTCTTAGAAGAGTCCTGTGACATTCCGGCGAGCAGTCTGTCGCCCGCTTCCAGGAGATAGATGTGCATTAGAGATGAGTCCATATCAGGATAATCATAAGGAATCACGTAGCGCTTCATTTCAGAGAGGGCTCCGGCTATCTCCACACCTGTAGCACCACCGCCTACAATCACTACGTTCAGCAGTTCCTGTCGCTCTGCTTCCGTGGCACAGGTCAATGCACGCTCCAGGTTACTGAGCACGGCGTTGCGCAATCCCATTGCCTCAGAAACGGTCTTCATCGGAATCGCCCATTTCTCGATGTTGGCATTGCCATAGAAATTGGTGGTGGTTCCTGCTGCGAACACCAGGTAATCGTACTCAATCTTACCGATGGAAGTCTGCAGAATCTTCTTGTCTGGGAATACGGCTCTCGCTTCTGCCATGCGGAAGTAGAAGTTCTTGCGCTTGCGGAAAATCTGGCGGAACGGGAAGGAGATGGAACTTGGGTCGATACCTGCTGAGGCAATCTGATAGATAAGCGGAGGGAACTGATGGAAGTTATTCTTATCAATCAACACTACCTGAAGGTTTGCCTTGCTGAGGTCTTCTGCCAAGCGAAGACCACCGAGTCCGCCACCTACAATTACGACTCTCTTCAACTGATTTCTCTTGATATTAATACTCATAACTACTGCTGTTTGTTTGGAATTACTAAATACATATATTTGCTGAAAATTCTATTCTTAGAAGGCATATAGCCTAGTCTTCGCTGAAAATTCGACTGCAAAGGTACAACTTTTTAATGAGGTGGCAAAGGAAGATGAGTAGAAAAAGATGAATTATTCTGCAATTTGATGAATCACATAGGTAACTACGCCCCAAATCATGAATCGGTTGGTCTCATCTACCCGGATTGGGGAGAAGTTTTTGTTCCATGGGATGAGCCAGCCGAAGGCACCGCTCTCATCCATCTTGAATTGCTTGATGGTGAATTCGCCATCCACGAAGGCGATGACGAAGTTGCCGTTGGATGGCTCTATCTGCCTGTCTACGATGGCTAGGTCGCCGTCGAGAATGCCTGCATCCTGCATGCTGTCGCCCGAAACACGTACATAGAAGGTGGCCTCACGATGGCGAACCAGAATATCGTTGAGGTCTATCTCTCCCTCCATATAGTCTTGTGCCGGCGAAGGGAAGCCTGCCTTTACGCTTTGTTCTGCCAGCGGAATCGGCATCTTCTCTCCAAATTCCGCAGGGTGAAATGTCAGCTTTATCTTATTATCGTTATTCTTATTCATCTTGTTTTCTTATTTATTTTCTTAGTTTATGGAGCTCATTTTTAGAAAGAGGCTCATTCTGAATCTCATTGGGTTCTCACTTTCAGAATCTCATGAATATCCGTGGTAAACCGCTTCGACATATATTCCCGTTTCAAGTCGAATCGGCAATCGGTGCCTTGTATGGCTTGCCTTATCGTGCCATAGCCGTTCTTGCGGTTGATGGCATCGATGGCTTCCATCAGCGCCTTCTGCCTGGTGCGGTCGATAGGGTCGAAGAGATCCTGCTGGCGAGGATTGTCGGGGGAGATTTGCCACAGGATGACGCCAGCTTTTTTGAAATGGAATGCCAAGTCTGTACGATCAGGCCGTCCGTCGGCTATCGGTTTGGGATATCTGGCTCGAAGGATGGCAAGTGCAGCGCCCACAATCTCATCCTGCGCATTGGTGGCGATGGGTAGGGTGAGGGAGTCGTGAATGGTATATTCGGGTACGTTCTCATTGAATCTTGAGGTCCATGCAAATACCGTAATGCCCTGGCATACGCTACCTTGTCTTCTTAATTTCTCAGTACAGCGCACGGCGAAATTGGCCACGGCTTCTTCTACCACATTCTTATCGCTGATGCCCTCATCGGCAAAGCTCCGGCTGGTGCAGATGCTCTTCTTCTGGGGCAATTCCTCGATGCTGATGCAGCTCTCGCCATTCAGTTCCTTCCAGGTTCTCACGGTGGTGATGTTGAAATGGCTGCGCACCCAACTCTCTTTCTTATCGGCAAACTGGGCAGCTGTGCGAATGCCCATATAATCGAGCTTTTTGGAAATCTGTCGTCCGATACCCCATATATCTTCTATAGGGAACAGCGACAAGGCCTTGTGTCTCCGTTCATCGGTATCAATGAGGCAGCAGCCCTGGTAACCCTTGTATTTCTTGGCGAACTTAGAACCGATTTTCGCCAAGGTTTTCGTTTCGGCAATGCCGATGGAGATAGGGATTCCTACGGCTCGGAGTACATCGGCAGAAATCCTGGCACCATATCGGTGGAGGAGGGAACCATCTGTGACGGAAGAAAGGTTTTCCACCTCGAAAAAGCATTCGTCTATGGAGTACTGGTCGATGTGCGGCGAGTAGTGCGAGAGCATCGACATTACCCTGTTGGAGAGAGAGCCATAGAGCGTGTAGTTGCTGGAGAAGATAGCCACGCCTTCAGCCTCCAGTTTTTCCTTTACCTGATAGAACGGATCGCCCATCTTATAGCCCAGCGCCTTGGCTTCTTCAGAGCGTGCGATGACGCACCCGTCGTTGTTGCTCAAAACAACCACGGGCTTTCCTATCAGGTCGGGGCGAAACACTCGTTCGCACGAACAG
The DNA here is from genome assembly GCF_003473645.1 of Prevotella sp. AM23-5. Classification (NCBI taxonomy): domain Bacteria; kingdom Pseudomonadati; phylum Bacteroidota; class Bacteroidia; order Bacteroidales; family Prevotellaceae; genus Prevotella; species Prevotella sp. AM23-5. The sequence goes on from NZ_QUCG01000071.1 coordinate 16,308, forward strand.
TAGAAGTTATTGCAGTCGGCTAATCCTATCATTCCTTATTTATTCTTTTCGTGTTGCAAAAATACAAAAAATATTCGAAACTCTAGTCTCTATCCCAGATTATATTTTTTTCTATGTTTTTTTAGAGAAAAGAACGCCTAAAAAGGCAAAAA
>NZ_QUCG01000072.1:0-16430 GCF_003473645.1 Prevotella sp. AM23-5
ATTATCTCAAATTTTAACGAACTATTGATGTGATACATTCCTGTTTTAAAAAGTTTTGGCTGCAAAATTACTAATAATAATTTTGCTTACCAAAACTTTTATCAATAATCTCTCTCGTCAATATATGAAAGTACTTTAGTTGTAGCAACTCTCACCATGCTCGTAGATATCGAGACCTTCCTCCTCGATTCGCTTGTCAACACGGAGACCAGCAATCTTCTTGATACCCCAGAAGAGGATGATACCTGCCAGGAGACCAATGATAGCTGAGCCCAATGGACTAACCAAAAAACCAGTATGGATGAAGCCTCGCCAGACTATCATACCACACTGGTAGAATCATTAATTAACGTAAATCTAACTGAACTATACCGGGGGAACGAAGACCAGGCTTCAATTCACCTCCAATATAATATAATGTATGTTTTCGCATTGCCACTTGGGCACCCGCTCTAGCCAGTAGAGAGGTTTGGTGGGAAAGAATTTCCCAGCGTTCAGTTTTCAGTTTATATGTCAAAGGACAACCGTTGAACTGATACCACGAAATGTCCTTCTTCAAATAATCAGCTTGTGCCACCTTGGAATAGGTTCCGCTGATGGCATCCCAGAAGATATCATGGTTCACGCCTCCGGCGCAGATAATCTGGGCTTCACCGTCGGGACTCACAGCCAGCATGGCAGTAGCGCCCGTCAAGGTGAGTTCCTTGCCTTCGCCATTACGGGGTGCCGGAAGCGGATTCCAGCATTTGCCCTGGAGAAGATAACGCAATCCCGATGTGGCAACGATGCTTGACTTGCCATTCTGATAGAAGCCGCCCCAGACATAGAGTTTGCCATCATAGGCAGCACAGACCGGTTGAACTCTCGGTTCGCCAATCATTTCCGTTTCCTTTTTCCATTCCTGATTATTTCCGAGTTCACAGGTGAGAACGGAAGCGGAAGGATGACCATCCTGATTACCACCCACAACAAACAGGCGGTTGTCCATCAGACAGACACCCATGTTATCTACCGTACAAGGCAAGTCTGGCAAGGATTTCAATATCGGTTTGCCACTCTTCTTGTCCAAATGGATACTCAAGACAGTTTTCAAACTATGTTCGCCGTTGCATCCACCAACCAGAACCAGACTATCACCAGAGGTCACTACTCCACCATAAGCCGCAGGTTCAGGCAAGTGGCCTATCATCTCCCAATGTAAGGTTTCCTCGTTGCCTGTCACTTTCGCTGCATAGATACCCGAATAGTACTTCTTCTTTCCAGGTTCAGGGAAATTGCAGCCACCAGCCACTATCAGGTAGTCGCCGATGAATCCAGAATAACAAGCTGAGACACCGAGCTCATAACCAGCCTCACCTGAAGGGAAGCCAGACAGGGACTTGATGCTCGCTTTGATTTCTCCCCGGAATGTAGATGCCGGCAAACCGTCCTGGTTCACCAGATTGGCACGTGTGAAAGGTTGCCATGCATATCTCACAAATCTCGGTGCCTTGAGTTCTGGAGAAGTGAGTCGGACCTTATTTCCCTCAATCTTCACCTGTGCAGGATAGAAGAGACCCTCTTCCTCTGCCATCTCGAAGCAGGATGGAGCCTTGCCGTCGGAAGTACGGAGACCATCGCCATAGGTAAATGAAACCACCAGCGACTCGCCCTCTCTTACCACCTTATTATATATAGGACCCGATGGGGTTACGCCATGACCATAGGTCTGGTTCAAAGCCCAGCGCCCCAGACGCTCACCTACCGGCTGCTTGTTCGTAGGATGCACATCGAGCGAATCTCCCTGATCGGAAGACACCGCCATTCCGGTATTCGGGATGGATTTCATCAATCGGAGCTGACTGTCACGGAACCAGGTCCAGGAAGGACGGTTCAGGCTAGACAACTGCACGAAATAGAAAGGCATCTCAGGATTCTTCCAATTGCTTCTCCAACTATCCACCAGCAGGCGGAAGAGTTGTTCGTGAGCATCCATATTGTGGGCATTCGATTCACCCTGATACCAGATCACTCCCTTGATAGGATACTGCTGCAAAGGCAGGATACCACTCTCGTAGAGATAACATGGCTCGTATGGATGACGACCGAGATGAGTAGCATCGTGGGTGAGATTCTTGGCAGCCCTGCCTCTTACCCAATCCTGGATAAAGTCATTGTGCAACCAGTCTCTCAAGATAGCCGGGAACTGGGTTTCCAAGGTATTTCTATCTACCCAGGCTTCCGTAGGAGCACCGCCGATGGCATTGCATATCAATCCCACAGGCACCTTCAGACTATCCCGCAACATCTTACCATAATAATAAGCTACGGCAGAGAACTGGGCTGCAGTTTCCGGAGAAACCTTCTTCCAGGTAGTATTCTTGAAATACTGCAGATGATTCAGAGAATCCAGACAGGATGCCGGCCATGCCACATCGTATGTCTCCCATCTTCCCTTCATATCGAAAAGACGGAAATCAGGGTCATCAGCCTGAGCGATGTCTTTCTTGCCGGTAGCAGCCTGATTCAATCGGAATGCCATATTCGACTGTCCCGAACACAACCAGACCTCACCTACAGCCACATGGCGGAACTCTTTCTTCTGCTTGCCAGCCTGAATGGTCAGCGTATAATCAGTGCCCACTGGCAGCGGCTGCAGCACTACGCTCCATTCGCCACGGTTGTTGGCTACAGTAGAAGCCTCCTGTCCGGCAATGCTCACCGTTACCTGGTCGCCCGTGTTGGCGATGCCATGGATATCCAGCGACTGGTTGCGCTGCAGCACCATGTGGTCTGTATAGAGAGAGGACATCTGGAGTCCGCCATAGTTTCCGGTAATACCGCCATAAACGGTCTTTGCCAGGATGCCGGCACCTTCCGCATTCGGATGGATGGCATCCGGCAACAGGTTAGGATAAGGATAGAGCGGCGCATGGAAATCGATCACTTCCGCTCCGCTCACCTTTGCTACCACATGGATAGCCTCCTGTATTTCATCATGCCACTGCTTGGTGCCCGAGATAAAACGGGGATGGCGGTGGGCAATCGGAGTCATTCGAGCCAAAATAAAACGTACCTTCGGATTCACGGAACGCAGAGAGTCCATCAGGGAAAGATAATCTTTCACGAACTCATCACGATAGTTAGGCCAGTTTCTTGGGTCCGTATCGTTGATACCCAAATGGATGACAGCAATATCGCCCTTGAACGCCATTGCCTGTCTGTACTCTTCCTGCTGCATGTACGGACGGTGTCCATGCTTCAACAGGGTAGCACCCGGCTTTCCGAAGTTACCTACCAGGTACTTGTCGCCCAACATCTTCTGAAGTTGTACAGGATAAGAGAAATGTTCTCTATCCTCGATTCCCGTGCCATAGGTGATACTGTTGCCCACGCAAGCCACCTTGATTTTCTGCACAGTTTTCTTTCGGGCAGCCTCAACGGAGAGGGAGCCCGTGAGGAGCATCGACAGCATCAAAGCCGTCAACGCTCCCTTTGGATTCATTAATTTATCATACAACATACCTATATAAACTATTCTAGTTTTCGCAAGTATGCTCCACACGCCCTGAAAGGGCAGAAGCTCCTAGCCCAGGGCAGCGCCCTGGGTATACAAGCAATCAGCAAGGCGCCCCGTAAGGGCAAAAGGTTTGTATATTGCCTGGTACTTGAAGGCTTTTGCCCTTACAGGGCGACAAGCTTGCATCCATCATTACCCAGGGCGCTGCCCTGGGCTAGGAGCTTCTGCCCTTTCAGGGCGTGTGGGTGAGATACTTGCGAAAGTTCAGTAAACTATATATAACCTAAAAAACTTCTATTTTAATATTACTCGTCGAGGATAGCAGCCGTGAACATCCATTTCACGAGTCGGGTCTCCTTAGAAGAGAACTTGCCGACAGGAAGTTTCAGCATCAGCTTGTTCCAACCCTTCTTCAGGGTGATGTCTATCGCAGGACGAGACATGTAGTTCTCATTCTTCAGCGTAATCTCGTTAGAACGCTCGGTATTCGTGTTCTCCCATACAGGAGGCATGATTTCCTGACCGTTGAGCCATGCACGGCTGCACTTGTAATCCCAGGTGCCCTGACGGGGAGCCAGGTCGCTCTCAGAACGGCTGTAGTTCTGGAACTCCAGCGCCAGCTTCGCCTTTCTTTCCTTTGGAGAATAAATCCAGCGGGTGGCGTAAGCGGTGTGGTTCTCCTGCGGATTGGCATAGAAGCCGGGAACCAGCGTGCCCCATACATGGCGCAGATAGATGCCGTTGCCGATGATCTTGCGGGTCTTGTAAGTCTTGCCCTCATACTGATAGACGGAATCTTCTTTCTCCTCTGGAGGGAACACCTTGTTCAAGTCGCCTCCGTTAGGGAAGGCATCGGTAATCTGCCACTCGCTCTGGGTCTGGCAAACGTATGGGAAGGGAACCTCCTTCAGCCAGGTCTTCTTCTGCCACAGCAGGCGGTGTTCAAATTCCCTGAATGCAGCCAACTGCTCTGGTTCATCCTCCCAAAGCAGGGTGCCCTTGCCATCAAAATAGCTGTTGCCACCTCCACGCCAGGCACGTTCTGCCAGGGTGAGCATATAAGGATAGAAATTGTTTTCTGCCAGCAGCTGAGGTGTATTGTCAATGTATCGATCGTTCCAGAAGGCTACAATGCAGCCAGCCAGATCGTCGCTGCCCTCAGGCTGGTTGTAGATGCGGCTGTTGAACATCGCCACCAGGTCGGCGTAGGTATCGAAATGGTTGGCGTAGTGGTAGCGGCAGTCGATGGCAGGGATGCCCTTCTGTGCCTTTCCACGATAGCTCCAGAGCTGCATCATGTCAATCTCACCCGGTTTGTAGTTCCAGCCTGGGTTGTAAGAGATAACCTTCTTGCCCTTGTCGCGAATGTATTTCACCATCATCGGAACGAAATCCGGATTGGTAAACTGAACCTCGTCGGTTCCTATATGGAGATAAGGTACATCGAACGTAGCGCATACCTCATCAATGATGTCTTTCAGAATCTGCGTACCCTTCTCGCTCTGCATATCGGTCTTGAAGGTACGCTCGAAAGCGGCACTGTGTCCCGGCATATCAATCTCAGGAATCAGGAGCACCTGATGCTGCTTGCAGAATTCCACGAGTTGTCGGGCCTCTTCTAATGTATAGAACTTTCCTTTCTCACGCTCCATATTCTCTGGGGCATTGAGTTCAGGATAGCGCTTGCTTTCCAGGCGCCATGCCTGATTTTCTGTAAGATGCCAGTGAAAAACATTGATTTTGTATCTGCTCAGCAGACTGATTTCGCGCTTCAGTTCCTCTACAGGAATATAGCTTCTGCCCACATCGTGCATGAATCCACGGATGCGGAAAGCAGGCCAGTCGGTGATGTCACACTGTGGCAAATATATCTTTTTATTCTTAGTGGTTTTCAGCTGTTCCAGCGTCTGTCGTCCCCAATACATACCCTTTGGGGTGGTAGCCTCCAGAAGGATGCCTTTCTTGGTAATCAATAGATGGTAAGCTTCTTCCTGGAATTTAGCTCCTTCAATCTGGCTCACATATTTTTCCTCCACTGTCAACTCGCCGCTGAATTTCTTGCCGTTGAACTGATACTTCTGAGGCAGAGGCAACAAGGAAGATGGATGATTGGCACAGATGCCAGCCATGCAACAAAATATAGAAAACACAAAAAGTAAGAGTCGATTCATAATTAGGTTGAATTAAATGGATGAAATCATATCAATGATAGAGAGAAGAGCAGCATACCGAAAAAGGTATAAAGGAGAGGGGATTTGACTCCCCTCTACCTTATTTATATATAACTGAACTTTCACATGTCAGGAAGTTCAATTATTTATATCTATTGTTCGTTATTTGGTCTATGCCTAACTTATAGAATCGAATGTCGTAATAATCATCCGTCTGTGTCTTCGGATTCTTAAAGGCATTCTCCTCCAGAAGGAAGTAGATGCTTCCATCCTTGCCCTGAACCATGGTAGAATAGGCAGAAGTGGTATTGCTCAACTGATAGCAGCCTTCCCAGTTCTTGGCGATAGCCTCTGGAGTAGCATAATCAGCAGGAGTCTCCAATGCCTTGTAGTAGATACCTACGTTGTTACGGCCTGGACCTACCGGAACACTCTGAAGCAACAGCTTTACTTTCTTGCCATTCTTCTTGGCATCCACCATGAGAACCTCGCCATTGCAAGAGTTCTTATGGGCAGCAACACCCATATTCTTGGCATCAGAAGCTATTACCTTGCCCCAAGAGCCTGTGGCTGTCTTCTTATCCTCATAAGTATAGATGTTGATGTGGCGTCCACCCATTGCACGGCTGCTGAGCAACACATTGCCGTCTGGCAACTCTTCAACCTTAGCCTCATCTCCATAAGGAGCAGCCTCGGCTACATTCTTGCCCAAGACATTCCAGGTCTGACCGAAGTCATCGCTATAGAGAATACGGTTACCGCTGCGGGTACACAACACGGTATAGACACGATAGTACTTGCCCACCTTGATCTGCTTACTCTGACAGATTCTACCACTGGTAAAAAAGGCAGATTCCACTTCAGGCATGAGGTCGTAGATCTGCTTGGTCACTTCCTCGCCATACCATGTCTTACCCTCGTCATCGCTGTAGTATCTACCCATCATCAGGAGATTACCACGCTTAGACTCCCAGTAGCCGATGCCACCCGATGCACACATCAGGAGGATTCTGCCGCTCTTCTTATCTACCACGACAGCCGCATCGCCATGGGCGCAGTCGAAACTGGTAGCAATACCGTTTCCGCCCTTAGCCACCATCTGCTCAGGAGAGCTCCAGGTAGCGCCCTTGTCCATACTGGTCTTCATCACGATGTCGAGATGACGGCCGCCACCAATATCCTGATTGTGGTAACGATGATCGGTAAACGCAATCAACTTACCCGACTTACACTCTACGATGGCAGGAATGCGATACTGTGCTTCCTTGTTAGGGAAGACAGTGATGCCGCCCTGAGCGTTCACAGCCTGAGCCTCAACTGCCAAAGCTGGGGTTGCAGCAGCAACCTGTGCAGGCATCATCAGGGTAATACCCATAGTAGCGAGACACAATGCCTTGCCTATGTTTGCTGGAAAAATCATATTTCTCATGTTTTGTTCAGTTATACTTCCTTGTTCAAAATCTCCTGACACAGAGAGTATGCCTTGATCATCATTCTAGGAATGTGGAAAGGTCCCTTGAAGAGATTACCCTTGGCAGGCTGTGCCACGGTACCGTCTCGGTGAAGATAACCATACCACTCGCCGAACTCTGTATCTGGGAAGTGAGCATAGGTCCACTCGCTGATGCGCTGATGCTTGTAGATATACTCGTCATCACCTGTTGCAAGGTAAGCATAGAGAGAAGCGATGATAGTTTCAGTCTGTGGCCACCAGAACTTCATATCCTGAGAATAATCCTGCGAAGGAAGATTCCTACAGTCTCTGAAGTTGATGATGCCGCCATACTGCTTGTCCCATCCCCAGTCCCAAGACCAGTCGAAGATCTGCAGTGCCATATCGGTTATCTCCTTGTCCCAACCTCTCTGCTTTGCCTCTTCCATGATGAACCATGAAGTCTCGATGCAATGACCTGGGTTGATGGTACGGCCCATACAGGTATCCACAAACTCACCGTTCATTCCTACGGTCTCCAGGAGACACTTGAACTCTGGGTGGATGAAGTACTTCTTCAGCTTGGCAATCGACTCATCAATCTGCTCGGTGAGCTTAGGGTCGTTGATAACCTTGCGGATGCATGAACCCACGTTGATGAGAATCATGATGATGCTGTGGCTCTGCAACTGAACAGATTCCTCAAACTTAGGAGCCAGGATACCTGGTGTGGTGAGAAAGCGCTGGATATCCTTGAAAATCTGTAGGGCACGTTCAGCATATTTCTGCTCGCCGGTAGCCAAAGCATACTCCGACATCGCAATAGCTGCGAAAGTCTCAGAGAATACATAGCGACGCATGCGCAATGGCTTGCCTTCGGCTGTAACAGAGAAGTACATTCTTCTATTCTCGTCGAAGCAATGCTTCTCGATGAAGTCGAGCGTGCTCTTCGCAGCCTCCAGCCACATCGGGTTCTTCTCTACATTATTATATGCATAGGCGCATATAAAGGCGAATCGACCCTGAAACCACACAGACTTGGTGGTATCGATCAGACTTCCATCTCTATCGAGACAAGTGTAAACACCACCGTTTACCTTATCCCATCCATGCTCCATCCAGAATGGCATGATGTTCTCTGTCAGTTCAGTCTTATAAGATTCAGCCCACTGCTTAATATATTCTTTAATATTCATTCTTACTGTTTCTAGTGGATTTTACTTAAAACTGGTTGCAACGCTCGAAGAAGTGGATAGCCTCCAACTCTTTCTTCATTGCCTGCTCCTCCTCATCGGTCATGTTGCGGAATGGAGTGCGGTTTGGACCCAAATCGAAGCCCATCAACTTCATGATACGCTTACCGCCAACGATGTTACCACGGTAGTGACAGATGACGTTGATAACCTCCTGAGCGAAGTTCTGCTTCTCACGGGCTGTCTCGATGTCGCCGTTCTTCCAAGCCTCGATGATGCCTACCAACTCCTTACCGTTGTAGTTGGTTGTACCACCGATACCACCCTGTGCACCGCCCTGAGCCAGGCTAGGGAGAATAGTCTCATCCTGACCATGGAGCATATCGTACTTACCGTTCTTGTAGAGACGGCACTGGTTGTACTCATACAGACTCTCGAAGGTATATTTGATACCAGCGAAGTTAGGAATGCGTCCATCTACAGCCTTCAACAGATCGAGCATTGGCAGGTAAGCGCCATTGAATGCAGGAATATGATAGTAGTAGAAAGGAAGCTCAGGAGCAGCAGAAGCAATCTCCTCGCAATACTTCACCAGTTCCTCGATGCGGCCGATATGTGGGAATGGAGGAGCCATTGAACCGATGCCCCAAACACCCAACTTCTGCGCATGCTCAGCCAAGCGACGGCTCTCACGGAGGCAGCAGCTGCCTACATGAACGATAATCTTAAAGTCCTTTGGAGCTACGGCTACCCATCTCTCAGCAAGGAGCATTCTCTCCTCGGTGGTCAACATATAGCCCTCGCCTGATGAACCATTGATAAACACACCCTTCAGACCGTTCTTCTGAAGCATTTTGGCGTAAGCCTCGATTGGTTCCAAGTTCACATCACCGTTAGCATAAAAAGGAGTAAACGGTGCATCGATAAGTCCAATGATCTTTTCCATAATTATATATATATTAATGTAAGTTAGTTAAAATTTCTTTGTTACTATTTATTATTCTAAGTTATCAGTCTTTGGCTTCAAGCAAACCAGCTGAAGTGTCAACGCAGCGATAACCACCACGCCCAATACGGCAAAAGCCAAGCCCAGATTACCGCCATCAGAGAACTTACCCATTATCTGGGTAACCATAGCTCCGGCAAATACGCCCACCATATTCATGATACCGTATGCTGTTGCCCTATATTTTGCCGAGATAATCTGGCAGAGGATTGGCATATTGTTGGCATCAAACATACCGTAACCGATACCGAAGAGCAAGCCAGCTCCCACTACTGCTACCACACTGTGGCCGAAGCCCAGGAGGAAGAGAGCAGGAATCGTCATTCCCAGACCGATGGCACTGGTATAAACGCGGCCACGGATGTTCCTATGAACCCATTTATCGGAAAGTACACCGCCGAAGAGAACACCAAACAATGAGGATACTGCGATGGTGATAGTTGACATCGGACCAGCCTCAGACATAGGTACACCCAGATTCTCAGCAAACAATGTAGGGAGCCAGTTCTTGGTAGCCCAACCTGGAAGAGAAGGAACTGCGAAATAGAAGAGAATCACCCAGAATGCCCAAGTAGAAAGCACAACAGATAAGCCTTGGAACAATCCGCCCCTTGCAGGCTTTTCCTTCTGAGTCACAGCCACATTCGCAGTATTCTTGTCTTTATCGTGCAACAACAGAAGCAATACGACAGAATAAGCGATTCCGAGAATACCGAACCAGTGGAAAGTGGTGTGCCAGGAGAAGGCTGCTGCCACGGTAGCACCAAAACCTCCGATAGCCTGACCTACATACAAACCTGTCATGTGAACACCAATGGCCAGAGATCTGGACTTTCCTTCATGCCAGTCGGCAATGAGAGACAAGGCAGAAGGGATGTAAAGTGCTTCACTGATACCCATCAACGCTCTCAACATGTAAAGTTGATCAAAACTGGAGGCATATCCCATCAGGTAGGTCACCAAAGACCAGACAAAGAGACTGCCTACTACTAATTTCTTTCGACTGATTCTATCAGCTACGATACCGGCAAATGGACTCACAACACCATAGATCCAAAGGAAGACTGCCATCAAAGCGCCAAAGGCTTCAGCTTGCTGTAATTCCACGATGTCAACCTTCATAGCGGTTTGCATGGTAGAAAGCATCTGACGATCCATATAGTTGAGAAGAGCAACCACCCACAGGAGCGCTACAACTAACCAGGGATAAAACTTTTTATTTTTCATTTCGATTGTTAGTTTTGTTATTCGGGTGCAAATTTACTACTTATTTTAATGCCAACCAAATTTTAATGAATCATTTTTCGTTATTCAAGTTAATTAAATTAGTTTATTTATTTGTTCTTACGTTTTATATCTATACACCTTATTATATATATAAAAGAATCTCTTCTGAGCTGTTTGAGCAACCAGTATTTTAAAAAGTTAAAAATCATAGGTTCAAACAGTTAAATCATTCCCCGAAAAAGGGAAAAAACAAAGTTTATTCTAATAATTTAGATTAATTAACTCGCAAACATTAAAAAAACGGATTTATTTATTTATCTTTGCAGCGTAAAAACTTAAACAAGAAATATCTGTATGGCAAAAAGCATCATACCTCACACTAAATGGTCTGCCTCTAAGACAGCTCTTTTGAACTTGCTCATAGAACATGGAGGACAAACTATCGCCGAACTATCCAGTAGTTTGGGGGTAAGTGTGCCATATACTACCAAGACTCTGAACGAACTCATTGAGGATGGCTTGATTGAGGTAACTGGCAAGAAAGACAATTACTCGAAGAGAGCACCAAAGATTTACGACCTCATCGCAACATCCGGATATTTCCTCGGCATAGATACAGGAAAGCAAAGTCTCACCTTCGGCATCTGTGATTTTTGTGGAAACATGGTGACAGAACCCGAACTGATACACTTTGACTACCAGGACACCCCGGAATGCTTCAACAGTTTCATCAACCTCATCAACAAGTATATTCAAAAATCAGGCATCGAAAGAAGCCAGATCAAGAAGGCCTGCATGAGTATCGGTGGACGAGTGAACCCTGAAACAGGTTGTGCCTATAATTACTTCACCTGCACGACAATGCCACTGGCAGAAGCGCTGACCGAAAGACTCGACCTGCCTTTCTGCATCGACAACGATACCCGCTGCATGACTTACGGTGAATATCTGAAAGGTGTCTGCAAGGGATTGAGAAACATCATCTTCGTAAACGTCAGCTGGGGCATCGGCATCGGTATCATCTTCGACGGTAAGCTCTATCTCGGAAAATCAGGCTTCTCGGGTGAAATCGGACACATGCACATCTATAATAATGACATCATCTGCCATTGTGGAAAAACAGGTTGCATGGAAACGGAAACATCAGGCTCGGCATTGCTGCGCAAGATGAAAGAGGCTTTGGAAAACGGTGGAACTTCCGTGCTGTCCGACAAGGTGAAGAACCTGCATCAGGAACTCACCCTGCAGGATATCCTCGACGCCATCAAAAAAGAGGATGTGCTCAGCATCGAGACCCTGCAGAAGGTGGCAGTAGAACTGGGAACCAATCTCGCCGGCATCATCAACATCTTCAATCCGGAGATGCTGGTCATCGGAGGAGACCTCTCGGTAACAGGTGCTTATCTTACCCAACCTATCTGCATGGGCATCAAAAAGTTCTCGCTCAATATGGTGAACGAGGATTCGCTGGTTGCCGCCTCTACCCTGAAAGAGCATGCAGGACTGATTGGAGCCTGCCTTATGGCAAGAAGCAAGTACTTGAACAATTAATAGATTAAGAATACATTATTAATATATAAGAATACATTAACTTATAAACATATATCAACTATGCGTGTAATTATCGAAAAGAATTACGATGAGTTGGCTCGCTGGGCAGCTCGTCACGTTGTGGAGACCATCAAAGCTTTCCAACCAACAGCAGAGAAACCATTCGTTCTGGGTTTGCCAACAGGCTCATCACCTATTGGTATGTATGCAGAAATCGTAAAGGCTGTCAAGGCTGGTGAGGTTTCTTTCAAGCATGTACTCACATTCAACATGGACGAATACGTAGGTTTGCCAGAATCTCATCCAGAGAGCTATCATTCATTTATGGCTCACAACCTCTTCGACCACATCGATTGCCCTAAGGAGAACATCCACATTCTCAATGGTAACGCTGAGGATCTCGAAGCTGAGTGCGCTCACTACGAGGAGATGATTGCAGAAGCAGGTGGTATCGACCTCTTCATCGGTGGTATCGGCCCTGATGGTCACATTGCTTTCAATGAGCCATTCTCTTCTCTCAACTCCCGCACTCGCGTGAAGACTTTGACTACTGATACCCGCATCGCTAACTCCCGTTTCTTCGGTGGCGATATGAACGCAGTACCAGCTACAGCCCTCACAGTAGGTGTTGGTACCGTTATGGCAGCTAGAGAGGTGATGATTCTCTGCAATGGTCACAACAAAGCTCGTGCCCTTCAGGCAGCTATCGAAGGTCCTGTAACTCAGGCTTGGACTATCAGTGCACTGCAGACTCACCAGCACGGTATCATCGTTTGCGATGAGAGCGCTACAGATGAGTTGAAGGTAAGCACCTACAAGTACTTCAAGGACATCGAGAAAGACAACTTGTAAAAAAAACAAAGTAATAACTATAAAGACAAGAAACTATGAGACTAAATCTTAGTTCAGAAATTGTACTCAATAAGGTACCATTGGCATACTACAAACCAAAGACTACAGTAGAGTACTCAGAGATCTCCAGAATGGAGAAAATTCACACCGACATCTTCGCCTCTTCCATGGAGGGTGCAGCTCATGTAGCTGACCAAGTAGAGAAGGAAATCAAGGCAGCTCAGCACGAGGGCAGATATTACGTGATGGCATTGGGCACAGGCTTGTCGCTCACACCTATCTACAAGGAATTGCAGAGAAGATGCGAGGCTAAGCAGCTCAGTTTCAGAAACGTGGTAGTATTCAATGCTTACGAGTACTATCCAGTACAGAAGGAAAGTTCTCTGAAGAGCATCAACCAGTTGAAGGAGCGTTTCCTCGACCATGTTGACATCGATCCACAGAACATCTTCACATTGGATGGCAGTGTGGCACAGGACGCAGTGCAGGATACCTGTCACCTCTACGAGAAGCGCATCAAGACCTTCGGCGGTCTCGACATCGCTCTCCTCGGTATCGGAAGAATGGGTAATATCGCTGCCAACGAGCCAGGCTCTGGTATCCAGTCTATCACCCGTCTGATCCTCATCGGCAATACTTCCCGCGAGGAGATGGAGAACAGCTTCGGCACCAACGAGCAGGTTCCTCCTTGCTCTCTCACCATGGGTATCGCTACCCTGCTCTCTGCCAAGAGTGTTTACCTCACAGCATGGGGCGACGAGAAGGCTGAAATCATGCAGAAGGTAGTAGAAGGAAACATCACTGACACATTGCCAGCTAGCTTCCTCCAGACTCATCCTAATGCAAACGTAATTCTCGACCTGAGCGCTGCTTCTCACCTGACACGTATCAAGCATCCTTGGCTCGTAACAAACTGCGAGTGGACAGACAAGCTGGTACGCAGTGCATTGGTATGGCTCTGCCAGAAGTTGCACAAGCCTATCCTGAAGTTGACCAACAAGGACTACAACGAGAATGGCTTGAGTGAACTCTTGGCTCTCTACGGTTCTGCATACAATGCAAACATCAAGATCTTCAACGACTTGCAGCATACCATCACAGGTTGGCCAGGCGGTAAGCCAAACGCTGACGATACCTATCGTCCTGAGCGTGCGAAACCATTCCCAAAGAGAGTGATCGTATTCTCTCCACACCCAGACGATGACGTGATCTCTATGGGTGGTACTATCCGCCGATTGGTACAGCAGAAGCACGAGGTACATGTAGCTTACGAGACATCCGGTAACATCGCAGTAGGCGACGAGGAGGTTACAAGATTCATGCACTTCATCAATGGTTTCAACCAGATCTTCGCTGACTCCAAGGATAGCGTGATCTCTAAGAAATACCAGGAAATCAAGGAGTTCTTCGCACACAAGAAGGAGAGCGATTTCGATACCCGCGACATTCTGACCATCAAGGGCTTGATTCGTCGTGGCGAGGCTCGTACAGCTTGTACATTCAACGAGATTCCTCTGAACCGCGTTCACTTCCTTGACTTGCCATTCTATGAGAGCGGTAAGATTGAGAAGTTGCCTATGACAGAGAAGGACGTTGAGATCGTTAGAGCATTGCTCCAGGAGGTGAAGCCTCATCAGATTTATGTTGCTGGTGACTTGGCTGACCCTCACGGAACTCACAAGAAGTGCACCGACGCTGTTCTCGCAGCCATCGACGAGGAGAAGAAGGCAGGCGCAGAGTGGTTGAAGGACTGCCGCATCTGGATGTACCGTGGCGCTTGGGCAGAATGGGAGATTGAGAACATCGAGATGTGTGTTCCATTGAGCCCTGAGGAGTTGAGAGCAAAGCGTAACTCTATCCTCAAGCACCAGTCACAGATGGAGAGTGCTCCATTCCTGGGTAACGACGAGCGCCTCTTCTGGCAGCGTGCAGAAGACCGCAACCGTGGCACCGCCCAGCTCTATGATGAGTTAGGTCTGGCTTGCTACGAGGCTATGGAAGCATTTGTGGAGTACATTCCACTCTAAGCCTTCCATCGGCATACTCAAGTTGATATATAATAATATAGATCTTCATTCATACTCTAACCTATATCAACTATTCATTTGACAAAACTAATTGTACGAGAATAATTAGTTTGTGCCCTTCTGCCGAAAGACAGGAGGGCATTTTTATAAAAAAGGTGTGTCATGGACTTATGACACACCTTTTTTATTTCAAAATCTTAAAATTTTAGAACTTAATCCAGGTCAGCTTCTTCCATATTCCCTCGAAAGGACCATGGGAATGATACTTGAGCCAGAGGTTGGAGAAGAGGCATTGTACTACCACCATGGCGATGCCGACAAAGAAGGCATAGGTAATGCCGAGCTTCGTCTGGAGATTGAAACCATAATAGGCAAACAGTCCGCAACCGATGATAGACTGGAGGAAATAGTTGGTCAGACTCATCTTACCAAACTGACGCAGGAACGACAATCCCTTTCTGAACCATTCCTTACCATACCACAACAGTACGAAGCCTGAAACTACGAACGAGAGAATGAAGAAGTTGTAGATAGGATAAAGCCAATTGTTCCATGTTTCCATGTGGCGCACATCAGCTATGCCTCCCACAATCAATACCAGGATGGAAACCACCAGCACCTTCTTCCACAAAGCCAGGTTGTTGTTCTCATTGTAGAACCAACGCTTTCTGCCCACCAGCATTCCGAGAATGAAGAGGCAGATGGTCTGCGTATGTCTTCCCTTCATCATGCACCAGTAATAAGTAGCCACCTGTCCGTATCGCAGGTTACCATAGGCATTCTCCAGGAAGGTGCCGTGCTGATGACCATTATACATATTTCCATACACCTCTCTCAACGACGACGCATCTACCTGCCATCCCGAAATGAGGGAATAGATTTCTATCGGTTGGATAAAGAGGAAGGCAACCACCCACCAGAGCCATTTGGTAGGAAGATAACTCAATGGGATGAGAACCAGTCCATAGATGGCATAGGAGAAGAGGATGTCGCCATCGAAGAAGGCGGTGTTCACGATACCGAGCATTGCCAGGAGGAACATTCGCCAGGCGAATCTACCCGAAAAGCAATTTCCACGCTGCTGCTGATTATCATTCATGATAAAGAAGCTCAATCCGAAGAGCAGGGCAAAGATACCATACATCTTTCCCGACAGCAGCAAAGCCAGCACATCTGCCATCCAATCATCACACCCCAGCGTATAAGCATGCGCTATGCTTCCATCGTACATATTAAAATGCTCCACGGAGTGATAGAGAATAATACCTGCTACGGCCAATCCTCGCAAGGCATCAGCCACGTCAATACGACTGTTTTTCAGTCCTAATGTCTTGTAAAAATTCATTTTGATATTGTATGTTAGTTATTATGAGTTGGCAAAGGTATAACATTTTATTGGAAAAAGCGAATTATCCTCAATGTATAACAAATATTAAGTTTTATAGTGTACTTCCCTGAAAAAGGTTGTCACT
>NZ_QUCG01000073.1:0-16426 GCF_003473645.1 Prevotella sp. AM23-5
GGATGATAGTTGCGGATTTTAGGATAATAAAGAAAATGAAGAAAATATTCACAGCAATCATCCTCTTTGCACTCGCACTCACTGCCAGCGCACAGACATTCAGCGCCGACCAACTTGAGAAATACGCCAAGGATAAATATGGCGACAACTGGACCAAGGCGGCTGACAACCTGCATCAGGAGGTGGCTCTCGACAACAAGAACCGACTCAACTACCAGGAAGTGATTGATTGCGCCGGACAGACGAAAGACCAGATCTACGGTAAGGCGATGGCCTGGTTTAAGAAAGCCTTCAAGAGCAAGGATACCCACGGCGTGATACAGGAGGAAAACAAGGAAGAAGGACTCATCGTGGCACGTGCCTACATCGAGAAAGTGGCCATTCAGAATGCCGGAATGAACCATTATCAGGTAGACATCGCCCCTTACATCCGAGTAGACGTAAAGGAAGAAAAGGCACGCATCAGCGTATATATGGGTTCCTATCTGGTTACCGTTACCGCCGGCGGAGGATGGACCAGTGCCATAGCCAGCACCCTGGCATCTGTAGCCACAGGCGAAGAAGCCGAGGAAAGCTCCGAGCAAACCAAGGGCACCGACGAGGAATGGGACATCAACATGTGCTATCCTTATGTGCAGAAAGACAAGCACAAGAAGGCATCCAGCAAGGCTTTCGTGATGGCTTCTGCCTTCCAGAACTCCATCATCGACGTGATGAAGGAAGCTCTGCTCGCCGATTCTTCTGAAGGCTTTGATGATAATTGGTAAATAACAGGAAGCTTATGAAAATCTATCTATATCTCGCAAGTCTTGTCGCCCTGCTGTGCATGGCGGCGCAGCCTGCCGAGGCTCAGAGAATCTCGGTGGGCAAGAAGGGGCGCGTGGTGGTGATGCGAACCGATTCTACCAGTGCGCAGGAAATAGTGAACCAGGACGGAAGCCGCATGAACAGAGCCAGGAAAACCAATCATCTCCAGGCACTGGCAGGCAATCTGAGGTCGGATGTGGATATCGACATCCCCGTTTCCAAGGCGAAGCAGGAGAAGACCTTTGCCGTAATCATCGCCAACGAGAACTACGAGGAGGAGGTGAACGTGGAGTTCGCCCTCAACGACGGAGTGGCTTTCAGCCAGTATTGCACCAAGACGCTGGGCATCCCTCAGGAGAATGTGCACGTGCGCCAGGATGCCACGCTCAACAATATCCTGGCAGAAATCAGCTGGATGCAGAACATCGCCAAGGCCTATGGCGACGAGGCTAGGTTTATCTTCTATTATGCCGGACATGGCGTGCCTGACGAAAGCAACGGCACTGCCTATCTGCTGCCCGTAGACGGCAAGAGCAGCATCTTGGCCACGGGCTACAGCATCGGCAAGCTCTATGACCAGCTCCATGCCCTGGGCTCCCAGAATGTGACGGTGGTGATGGATGCCTGCTTCAGCGGATCCAAGCGAGGCGAAGGCATGCTGGCTTCTGCCCGGGGCGTGGCCATCAAGTCGAAGGCTGAGGCTCCCAAGGGAAACATGCTGGTGATAAGTGCGGCACAGGGCAACGAGACGGCCTATCCTTATCGGGAGAAGCGCCACGGACTCTTCACCTATTTCCTGCTCAAGAAGTTGCAGGAAACCAAGGGCAATACCACCTTCGGCGAACTCTTCGACTACGTAAGGACGCAGGTGGCACAGAAATCCATCGTCGTCAACGAGAAGAGTCAGACACCATCGGTGAATGCATCGGGCGAGTTGACCTCCACCTGGAAGCAATCCAAGCTATTTTAGATGATTCATTTTAGATACAAGATTATTCATTTTTAAAACAAGATACGTATGAAAAAACTGATCGTATTTATCCTGCTGTTTGCCTGCGTAGGCGTTCAGCAGATTCAGGCACAGAAATGGCTCAAGACTTTGGGCAAGGTGGCAAGCACGCTGTTGGATGATGATGTCAGCGGAACCATTCCTGACTGTACGCTGAAGTACACCGACTGCAAGCGCAACGGCAATGATGTGCACATCAACTATGTGCTCACAAGCCAGTTGGGCAAGGATGCCCCGTTGTGGTTTGATGCCGGCAGCAACAACACCTATGCTGTGGACAGCAAGAGTGCCAAGCACACCATCGAGTTTATCGTGGGTGGCGAGCGTATGGGCACTTACAGCAACAAGAACATCCCTTCAAAGGTTCCTGTGAAGCTCACGGTGGTAGTGAAGGATGTGGAGCGCTCGGTGGCAAGCATCAGATCGTGCGTCATCAAGGGCAAGTTAAATAACTCGTCCGAGCAGTTTACCTGGAACATCGGCGCAAAGACTCCTGCCGCAGTGGTAAACACCAGTGCCGACAACATTGTGTGCACCATGCCTCAGTTGGCATTCACCCTGAAGGAGTGCAAGCGCTTGGGCGACAATGTGATTATCACGGCGATGCTGAAGAACACGGGCGGCAAGGATTTGGAGTTTGATACTTCCGGCACGGTTACCATCTATGACAACGAGGGTGAGGCATGCCGTCTGAACGGTGACATGTCGCCTGTAGCCAACGGCACATGGGGTCAGTATTCCAACATCCGTCTGGTGAAGGGCATTCCTGTAAAGGCAAAGTTTGTGGTTACGGGCGTATCCGATGCAGCCACCCAGTTCAGCATTCTGAAGTTTGAGTTCAGTGATATGGCAGGCAGCTATTACATCGAGATTCGCAATCAGGCGATTTCAGCTCAGTAATCTTCCGCCTGGAGTGATATGAGGGTGTGGCATCTTTTTTCGCCATCTTCCAATCACTCCGTCTTTCTCTTCTCTCACCGAGTGTAGTGTGGTGTAGTGTGAATGTAGTGTCGGTTAGGGTATTACACTCATATAAGTCTTTGAATAATAGAAGATTACATGAATTTCGCGTAGTGTGAAGTAGATTCGGCAAAAAAGAAAAATCCCATCGCTCTTGCGAGTGATGGGATTTTTAATTCTGTTAAGCAATGTGTCTGCTTTCGCTGATTACTTACGAAGACCGAGGGCCTTGATGATAGCACGATAGCGATTGATGTCGCGATCATACAAGTAATCGAGCAATGCACGACGCTTTCCTACAAGCTGTGTCAACGCACGTGTTGTAGTATAATCTTTACGGTTCTTCTTAACGTGCTCCGTCAAATGAGCAATACGGTATGAGAACAATGCTATCTGGCTCTCTGCTGAACCAGTATCAGAGTTAGACTTTCCGTACTTGCTAAAGATCTCTTCTTTTTTTGCTTTGTCTAAATACATAGCTGTGATACTTAAAAATTTAATTGTTATAAATGTAATATGATGCAATTTCGGACCTTCCTCACGGCGGTTTCCTTAAAAATGCGGTGCAAAGGTACAACTTTTCCATGAATTATGCAAATTTTTCGGGATTTTTTTGTAATTTTGCACCCAAATTCATTAAGTATTTAAGGTAAACGAAATGCAAGACATTAGAAACATTGCAGTTATTGCACACGTTGACCATGGTAAAACTACCCTGGTTGACAAGATGATGCTCGCCGGTAAGCTGTTCCGTGACGGCCAGGATAACAGCGGCGAAGTGCTCGATTCCAATGATTTGGAGCGAGAGCGTGGTATAACCATTCTTTCAAAGAATGTGTCTATCAATTGGAAAGGTACTAAGATTAATATTCTCGATACTCCTGGACACTCTGACTTCGGTGGTGAGGTGGAGCGCGTGCTCAACATGGCAGACGGTTGCCTCCTCCTCGTCGACGCTTTCGAGGGTCCGATGCCTCAGACCCGATTCGTGCTGCAGAAGGCTTTGCAGCTCGGATTGAAGCCTATCGTGGTGGTTAATAAGGTGGATAAGCCTAACTGTCGCCCTGAAGAGGTGTACGAAATGGTGTTCGACTTGATGTGCGACCTCGATGCTACAGAGGAACAGCTTGACTTTACTGTGGTTTACGGTTCGGCTAAGAACGGCTGGATGAGCGATGACTACAACAAGCCAACTGATAACATTGACTATCTGCTCGACAAGATTGTGGAGATTATCCCTGCTCCTAAGCAGCTGGAGGGTACTCCTCAGCTCTTGATCACATCTCTTGACTATAGTTCTTACACCGGTCGTATCGCTGTGGGTCGTGTACACCGTGGTACTCTGAAGGATGGTATGAACGTTACCATCTGCCACCGTGACGGAACCCAGGAGAAGACCAAGATCAAGGAACTGCATACCTTCGAGGGTATGGGTCATAAGAAGACAGACCATGTGGATTCTGGCGATATCTGTGCCGTTGTCGGCCTTGAGAAGTTCGAGATTGGTGATACCATCTGCGACTACGAGAACCCGGAGCCACTGCCTCCTATCGCTGTAGACGAGCCTACCATGAGTATGCTCTTCACCATCAACGATTCTCCTTTCTTCGGCAAGGAGGGTAAGTTCTGTACATCACGCCACATTCAGGACCGCCTGAACAAGGAGCTGGAGAAGAACCTGGCTCTTCGTGTTCAGCCTTACGAGGATACCACCGATAAGTGGATTGTTTCTGGTCGTGGTGTGCTCCATCTCTCTGTGCTCATCGAGACCATGCGCCGCGAGGGCTACGAGCTGCAGGTGGGTCAGCCTCAGGTAATCTACAAGGAGATTGACGGCGTGAAGTGCGAGCCTATCGAGGAGTTGACCATCAACGTGCCAGAGGAGTTTGCTTCTAAGATGATTGATATGGTTACCCGCCGCAAGGGTGACATGACTTCTATGCTGAACATGGGCGAGCGTGTGGATATCGAGTTTGATATTCCTTCACGTGGTATCATCGGTTTGCGTACCAATGTGCTCACTGCTTCTCAGGGCGAGGCTATCATGGCCCACCGCTTCAAGGAGTATCAGCCATACAAGGGCGAGATTACCCGCCGTTCTAACGGTAGCATGATTGCGCTGGAAACAGGTACTGCCTATGCTTACGCCATCGATAAGTTGCAGGATCGCGGTAAGTTCTTCATCGACCCAGGTGAGGAGGTTTACGGTGGCGAGGTAGTTGGTGAGCATGTTCACGACAACGACCTGGTGGTTAACGTAACCAAGGCAAAGCAGCTGACCAACGTGCGTGCTTCTGGTTCTGATGATAAGGCTCGCGTGATTCCAAAGACCGTGATGAGCCTTGAGGAGTGCCTGGAGTATATCCGCGAGGATGAGTACGTAGAGGTAACCCCTAAGAGCATGCGTATGCGCAAGGTGATTCTCGATCACTTGGAGCGCAAGCGCAGTAACAAGGAATAAGTTATAGCTTGTATATAAATGGATCCGTAAGAATTCCCCTCTTGCCGATTGCCCTGGGCAGTCTGCTTGCAGGGGATTCTTTATTTTAATGTATTTGTATGCTGTTGTGGAAATTCTTTAGGAAATTCTCGTTGCCCTGCTCGCTGGTATTGGGAGCTGTGGGCTATCTGATTTTTGCCAATGTTCCGTTTCTGGAACCTCTGGGCGATGCGGTGGGACCGAAACTGGTAGATCTGATGCCGGTGGTGCTCTTCGCCCTGCTCTATGTTACTTTCTGCAAGATAGAAATCAAGGAGATGAAGCCGAAGGCGTGGCATTTTGTATTGCAGCTGATTAGAACCAGTCTGGCATTGGCGATGGTGGTGCTGATTTTCGAATTCGGCGATGATTATGAAACCAAGCTGGTGCTGGAGGGAGCCTTTATCTGCTTTATCTGTCCTACGGCGGCTGCCGTGGCGGTGGTGACGGAG
This sequence comes from Prevotella sp. AM23-5, assembly GCF_003473645.1. NCBI lineage: Bacteria > Pseudomonadati > Bacteroidota > Bacteroidia > Bacteroidales > Prevotellaceae > Prevotella > Prevotella sp. AM23-5. Next base: position 5,708 of record NZ_QUCG01000073.1, read on the forward strand.
AAGTTGGGTGGAAGCATCGGTTCGCTGACTACTTATACGGTGATAGCGAATGTATTCACGATGGTGATTATTCCGAGTCTCTTCCCGATGGTGGAGAAGGGGGCGGATGTTTCCTTTCTTTTTATGAGTGCGATGGTGTTCAGAAACGTAACCACGGTACTGGTGGTACCTTTGCTCCTGGCTTTGCTGAGCCGCAGGTTCCTGCCCAAGTGGGTGGATAAGGTGAAGAGCGTGAAGGATTTGGGTTTCTATATGTGGTGCTTCAACCTGACGATATTGATGGGCGAGACGGTTCGCAATATCCTCCATGCCGAGGTTTCGGGATGGATTCTAGCCTTGCTGCTTCTGGTACCCCTTTTGGTATGTCTTATCCAGTTTGCCATTGGCAAGGCGGTGGGCAGACATTATGATGCGAGCATCAGTGCCGGTCAGGCGTTGGGACAGAAGAATACCATTGTGGGCATCTGGCTCACCCTTACTTTTCTGAATCCTCTTGCCGCCGTAGCACCGGGTGCCTATGTGGTTTGGCAGAACCTGGTGAATGGCTGGCAGCTATGGTATAAAGAGAAATACGGAAGACTGAAATGGTAGCAATAAAAAAAATAGGGTGTGGCATCAACTGATACCACACCCTTTTTATATAGAGGATTTTATTTATTTACTTGTAGAAATCAAGGATTTTATTTGCTCGTAGAAATAAAGATGCACTCGATGGTTACGTTGCCATCCATCCATTTTGCTGGAATGGTGAAGGTGCCATCCTTGGCGATATCCGTCTTCTTGAGCGATTCTACCTTGTCGCCGTGGGTGATGGTGAAATCACCGTAGGTGAAGCCTGGGGCAGGTACCATCTTTACCTTGAATGCCTTGCCGTATGCCACCTTGTGGTTGTTGAGGGTGGTTCCGTCGGCGGCTGTCACCATACCGTTGCGGTTGGCCTCGGTAACGGATACGAAGTCGCTGTGAGACTTCTTCTTCGCTGCACCTTCTGTCTTCAGCAGGGTGATGCGAGGGGCGTTGGTCAGATGGATATTGATATCATCGATATACACCACGGCATCCTGCTTCATCTCGTGAGGTGACTCGGCGTGAGGAACCACTACCAGACTGTAGATATCCACACCCTCGGCACTCTTGATAGGGAAAACGGCATCAGCCCACTGACCGGCAGGAACCGGAGTGGTGGATTTAATCCAGAACTGCTCTACTTCCTGCGACTGTCCGGCTCTGTCTCTGCGCTTGCCGAGACCAACCAGCATCACGCGGCCTTCCATCGGACGGTTGATGAGCACGTGAACCACTTTTCCTGCAGGGCCGAGTGCTATCGGCTTCTTCAGATCTATTCTTGCACCGAAGATGTTGGATGCCAGGCGTGAACGCTGAAAGGCGAGCACCTTCGTGTTGGGATTGTTGGTGAGGTCGGGATTATCCACTACTGCGCAGTTGCCAGCCAGTTCTCCCGTGCGGAATGGGGAATGCTCCCATCTATCGTAAACTCCCACGGATTTGTAATCCTGGGTGTCGAACTTAATTTCCTGTCCCATTACTGCCAATGGCAACAGGCACAATGCTATGAGTAATTTCTTCATGTTCTTGGTGTAGAGAAAAAGTTTAAAATACTTTTATGGAATGCAGCAGCGGACAAGCCTTGCTGTCGTCGATGACAATCTTCAAACCCTTCGCCTGATAGCCCTTGCCGTAACTGTCTGATGTGCTGCCGTTCAGCGGGATGATGCGCTTGTATCCGATGGTGGTAGTGGTGCACTTTTCTGCGATAGGCTTCCATGTCTTTCCATCTTCTGAGATTTCGATATGGAACTTTCTTACTCGCTGCCCCTTGCGGATGTACTCCATCATATCCACATAGCGCAGGGTTTGTGGCTTATCCCAGCTGAAGGTGATGGTGGCCTGCTTTACGCCGTCGTCGGTGGCCCAATAGGTATTCTTGTTGTTGTCGGTCAGGTTCCTGGCGGCATAGTTGCGCTTGGCTCCTGCCTGGCGGGTGTTGCTAACGGAAACCCTGGCCTTCTGAGCCAGGTCCTTGCCCAGGCGGGTGCGGATCATATTGCCCATATCCTTGAGCACGCGCACGTCGATATCAGGCAGCAAACCTCTCTTGTCGGGAGGACAGTTCAGGATGAGGGTGGCGTTTCTACCCACGGTTTCGAGATACATCTGGAAGAGGCGCTCCACAGAGAGAGGCTTCTCGCCTTCGTGCCAGAACCATCCCTTGTCGGTGAGCTTGGCATCGCTCTCTCCCGGGTCCCACTGCCATCCGTCTTCAGTGCCATACATGCCGTTGCTTTCAGGGGCATATCCTCTCTCGTCGGTGAGCCAGTTGGTTTCGCCAGCCCATCCTGCCTCGTTGCCTATCCATCTTGCCTCAGCACCCACACCCCAGAGGATGATGTCTGGACAAACCTTGTGGATAGAGTCTCTGAGGTTAGGAATATCATAATAGGTTGAACGATCTACGTTCACGGTCGTATTGCGTCCGCCGTAGTATCCGTCACCACCGTTGGCACCATCAAACCACATTTCAAACTGGTCTTTGCCATATTGTGCCAACTCCGCGCACTGGCGCAGGAAAACATCGTTTACATATTTCTCAGTACCGTAGTATTGGCTGTTTCTATCCCATGGAGAAACATAGAAGCCGTACTTCATTCCCAAGCTTCGTGCAGCCTTGGCAAAGTCGCGGGGAATGTTGGTAGTCTTGCCATTCTCATTGCCGGCATTGACGATGGAATGGTCAGTAGTAGATGTAGGCCAGAGGCAGAAACCGTCATGATGCTTGACTACGGCGATACCGCCCTTCATGCCAGCAGCCTTTACAGCCTTGAGCCATTGAGCCGGGTTTGGCTTCTTGGTTGGTGCAAAAAGGGTTACGTCTTCACTTCCGAGTCCCCATTCTCTGTTGGTATAGGTATTCATGCCATAATGGAAGAAGGCATAGAATTCAGTCTCCTGCCATTTCATCTGGCGATCACTTGGAACCGGGAACACAGCTGTTGGCTCGTTGTCTGGATTAGGCAACGACTGCTGCTTTACTTGGAAAACACTCTGGGAGTGGCCAGCCATGGCAGTCATGACGAAGGACACCCCTATAAAAACTTTTTTGATGTTCATGGTTGTTGTATTTAAATCGATACACTTTAATCTTACCATAATAATAGATGTATATAATAGTTATTGATGCTATTGGTGATTGTTACTAATGATTCATCTGCAAAGATAGGAGTTTTATAAATAGTAACAAAACTTTTCTGGTTAATTAAATATAAACGCCCGCAAATTTGCTTTGCGGGCGTTTGTATAGGGTTAGTCCTGTGTAGGATAAATCAAATTTTCTTCGGTGATGCAGTTGAGCACCTCTTCCAAATATTTTTTCGATTCATACTTTGCCATAGGCAGGTCGTGGAGCAGATAGTTACCGCAATCCTTGGCTGCCTGTCCTGGAATTTCTCCTTCGAAGTCGGCGATGAACTGGAAGGTGCGCTTCATCAGTTCTACGATGTCCTTGCTCTCCAGGTCGCCCTTGATGAGGAGGTAGTTGCCGGTGAGGCATCCCATTGGTCCCCAGTAGATGATGCGGTCTTTCCACTCCTCGTCGTTGCGCAGGTAGGTGGCTGCCAGGTGCTCGATGGTATGGATGGCACCGTTGTGGAGGCAAGGCTCCTGGTTAGGCACCTTCATGCGGATATCGAAGGTTGTGATGACTTCTCCGCCTACTTCGTCCTTGCGGCTTACGTAGATGCCGCGGAGCAACTTGTTATGATTGATAGTAAAACTTGGAATCTTATTCATATAGTTTATAATTTACAATTTATAGTTTACAGACTTTCGAGAAAAGCCTTGGTGACATTGAATGATCCTTCTGCCATTTTAGCCCAGAAGTCGAAGTACTGCTGTGCCTTGGTATCCTTCAGAGGTACATCGCTGATGATGCGGAAGGAGATGAATGGAGTCTTGTAGATGTGGCAGGTCTGTGCGATGGAGCAGCTTTCCATATCCACAGCCATGGCGTGAGGGAAGTGCTCCAGGATAGATCGCATCTTCTCCTTGCTATCTACGAACCATTCTCCGCTTACAATCTGTCCGGCATGAATCTTGGGATGCTGGTTGTCTGGCTGTGCATTGATGGCAAGCGCCTTTTCTACATACTCCTTTGGGGTCTTGAAGAGGGCAGGCATACCGAGAATCTGTCCATACTCGCATTCGTCACCGCAGTAAGCATCGTGATATACACAGTCGGTAGCTACCACCACTTCTGTAACATTGAGGTTGATGTCAGCACCTCCAGCCACACCCGAAGAGATGACGAGGTCTGGGTGGTAATTATCAATCATTTCCACAGCTCCGATGGCGCTGTTCACCTTTCCGATGCCGCACTGCTGCATCACTACTTCATTCTCGCCGATTTTTCCGATGACGAAGTCCTTATGATTCTTTCGCTCAGTCTGCGATTCTGTCAATAATGTCTTGAGTTGCGTGAACTCCTTGTCCATCGCAACGATAATTCCTATTCTCATATCTATTTTATTACTTTTGGGTGCAAAGTTAATAAAAATATCGCAGATGTTGCAAAAATTTCTTTTTATTTTGGTTGTTAATGCCTCATTTGGCAGAAAAGGTGAACAGGAAAGCCTAATACGACATGTTCATATCTTCTGTAATACAGATATAGAAATCAGCCAATCCCAGGTAGTCTTCTTCTATCTTGTCAATCTCTTCTTGGCGAACCGCCCTAATAGTGCTAATGGTTGTTTTAGGGCGATATTCGAGGAGATAAGGGATGATTCCGTTTCTGGCATCAGAATGATATGTACCATTAAAATGAATCATCTGTTCACCCTTCTTGAGGTTTTGAGCGATGAACCATCCCATGGTGGCATCTTTGATGGCTTGTGCTTGTGCCATCAGCTGTGGTTCGGTTCCCTTCGCCTTACCGAGTAACCCCATCAGGGCAAAACCTTCCTGGGCGTTCTCGTTCTCAACATATTTAATAGGCAGCTTTGGCAAATAGCGCTTGGCTTCAGCCGAAAGAGAATCAAGGAAAGCAAGTCCTTTTTCTTTTACGACACTGGCATATCTGCGAGGCACGTTGGTTGCTATCAGTGGCAAGTGGTGGCGCTTGGCGTAGTAGACCAACGGTTCGTAGTCAGTGCTGTAGTTGGGCCATAGGCGGCACTCTTCCTCGAAACGGTCGGAAGAAATGGTGCTACTTGTATATTCATCGATGATGAGCTGGTTATCTGCCTCCAGCATCTCCATACCTACTTTCAATTTTTTATTATTTTCGGCAAGAGCCTCTAAGACCTTTAATTCCATCCAATGGCTAATGACGCAATTGTGGATTTCTCCAAAGAATACAACATCTGTGGCAGACACGGTCTTGATCATTTTTTCATAACTTACTTCCTTGCCTTGGGCATCGAAAATACGATATATTTCTGGAGTTTTCTGTGCATAGGTAGTCATGCTCATCATGAGCATGACTATCCATAATATTTTTTTCATTTTTCTTTCTTGTTTTGATGTAATTTAAAATGGGGTGCCTTTATAGAGTAAAGCTGCGCGCTCAGGACGTACGTAGTCCTCAAAACCTTTGCGGATATCCTCAGGCGTGATGCTTTTCAGACAGTTACTGTAATTGTCGAAGTCTTCTAAGCTCTCGCCGTTATGCAAGAGGTTAGTGAGAACATTCTTCCATTCTGCTGGTGCATCATCAGAGAGCGACTTGCGCTTGGTAACGAGGAACGACATCTTGAGCTTGTTCAATTCGCCTTCGCTGATACAGTTGGTCTGTAAGTCCTTGATAATCTCATCTAAGGCCTGCATAGCCTTATTGCGATTCTCGTTCTTGACAGCCACTTCGAGCCAGAAATTATATTTGGCTTGTGGTACTCCGGCATAGTATAGGTCGGCGTATGGCGAATAAACGATGTTTAATTTCTCGCGCAGGATGCTCAACAATCGGTTCTGCATGACATCGCGCATCAGCTTCAGCATCAGCGACTGGCGAAGTCCTGGCTTATAATTGCCCGAATAGATGTAGTTCAAGACAGTCTGTGATTCCACGTCATTCTCAAAAGCCTCTTTGTAAGGACTCTTTGGCATATTGCTTGGCTTGTCCTGGAAACGAGTCATCTGAGCGGATATCTTCAAACGTGCAAATGTGTTGACAATGGTACGCAATACCTCATTTTCTGCAAAGTTGCCAGTTACTATCAAGGTGGTTTGCAGAGGATTGGCAAAGAGTGATTTATAATAGGTGGTCATTGAATCCAGGTTGAGCTTTGACAAGTTTTCTTTCTGAATCTTGATACCACTATTCGTTGGTATATTGCATACCAGTGAGTCCACTCTTCGTGAGAGCATACGGTTGGTGTCTCGTTTCAGCAGTCTGTTGAGCAAGGTTTCCTTTCCCCAACTTTCAATTTCAGAGTCTCGGACCTCCTTGAAATCTTCGTATGATTTGCCTGGAGCTGTAATTTTCTCATAAACCAGGTTCATTAATTCCTGTGCCTTGTCGATTGGTGCAGAGGCGAGTACCTGATGCCAGTAATCGTCGATACCAATGCTCATTGATAAGCCTTCTTCCTGCATCACCTCGGTCAGCAGATCGGTATCGATATGTGCTAGTCCGCCCATATCTACATAGCTTACGGCATCTTTCAGGAGTGGGTAATCCTGCTTGCTGAGATCACCTGTGCCACCTCGTCCGTGCATGGCAATATAGATGGTGCTGTCTTTATCTGTTGTAGGACGCAAGACAAGCTTCAAGCCATTTTGGAGCAGATATTCCTTTACTCCGATATCCTCGTACTTCCGTTTGCTGACGATAGAAGAGGAGGCATCAGCATGGGTGGTTGAAAGGCAGGCAGGAATGTCAATATGCTGTTTTTCTGCTACCTTCTTTCGTTGATAGGTGTAAGCAGGCATCGGGGTCTTCAAGCCCTGCTGCCATAGTTGCAGTAACTCTTTCTCATTAAAAGATTCTTCCTTGCCGGCATTGTTCTGATAGGCTACAAGAAGTGATTTGTTTCCTTCCTGAAGAATCGTTTTGAAAAGTTTCTTAAGCTGGCTGCTACTGGTTTGCCTTACCAATTGTCTGACTTCCTCCATATCTTCGTTCCAAGTGAGATATCTGTCTCCGGCGATGATGTAATCAACAAAATCATCACACCATTTGCTTGACTGGAATCCTACAGTATCTACTGACATCCTGTTGACTTTTTCGGCAATATAGTCAGCTAATTCTTCTTTGCCAAACCCCTTGCTGGCGATATTTGAAAATACGCTAAGCACTTTTGTCATCTTCTCCTTGAGTTCCAGTTTTCCTCTACCTTCTACCGAAAAAGAGAAATGATTTTGATTGGCAAGATACCAGGCATCGTCGAGATCACATCTGATACCCTGTGCAGCCATTCTCTTTCTGATAGCCGCCATGAGCAGGCGATATTGCTCCTTGAGAGCTGTAGAGGCGATGGTATTTGCCACCACACCTTCGTGAGGGATAATGAACTCCAGTTTAGAACTTGTACCTACAGTGTCTTTAACCTCATGGAGCGTGATGCCTTTCTTGTAGGTGAGCGGGTAGTTGCCCAATGGGGTAGGGTGTCCTTTTGCTACCTGGTTGAAGGTTGCCAAGATGCGTTTCTGTATATCTTGAGCATCCACATTACCTACAATAACCAGACAGGCATTCTTGGGAAGATACCATTGATGATAGTAATTCAGCAGATCGTCGCGTGAGATAGACTCGATGTCCTGTTCTGTTCCGAGCGGCATACGCAAGATATATCTTCCATCACCGATTTTAAGGTCATAGAAGTCATCTCCGGTATCATAACTGCGCAATTCTTCCTTGATAACTCCGCGTTCCTGATTCACTGATTGTGGGTCGAATGCTACACCATCCAGAATGTCACGAACAGCAAGAAGCGTGCTGTCCATAACCTGAGTTCCGAAATCAGCAACAGGCAATGAAAGCCAGTATATGGTGCGGTCGAATCCTGTGAAAGCATTGATGTCGCGTCCATATTTCATACCGAGACGCTCAAAGTAGTCAACCCATGCATCTTGAGGAAAATGTGTAGTACCCGAAAAAGACATATGCTCTAAGAAGTGAGCGCCACCTTTTTGCTGATCACTTTCTTGCAGAGAGCCCACTTTCATAACAAGGCGCATTTCTATGCCATGTCTTGGCAATGCATTAGGCATAATGATATAGTGAAGTCCGTTGTCAAGGTAGCCTTCCACGGTACCCCGTGGAAGGTTTATAGCTTTATCTTTATTGGCAAATGCTGATAAACCAAAGGTTATGAGCATTACAAATAACAAAGTCTGTTTTGTTATTTTATACATATTGTTGGCATTAGATGTTTTTATTCTATTAATTACCAAAAGTATAGGTTGCTTCTACTCTCTGGCAGCCGTATGCATTCTCAAGATACCAAGGGAATGCAAAGGTCATTTTTCCATTCGCGAAATCTATCTTGCCGGTAGGAACAACAAAGATATTCTTATACTCTGTTTTTTCTGCATCGGCAACAACGTCGGTATTGTCAAAGAATGCGTATGGATTCAATGTTCCACCACCGTCAATGATGTCTTGTACAGGAGTTTCTGTCTTGGAATCACCATCGTCAACAATAAAGTTTTTGCCTGCATCTGCCATTTCCTTTAGACGAGTCCATGCAGAGAATGTATAATCGAACGGAACCGTTGTGATTTCTACTTCATAAATGTTAGTCTTCTTGCCTGTGAAGCTTAGTGTCATGTCTGCATTAACTTCGATACCATCGAGGGTCATCGTAAAGGTTTCCTTGTTGAAGTCATACTTGATGTTCTCCATTACAGCCTTGCCATATGGAGTCTGTGTATAGTATTCGGTATCTTCTACCGTTTTCTTTCTCAACATTTCGTAATTGAAGTTAGTCATGCCCATTGCATTTGAAATCATCTTCAGTACAGGCTTTTCTGCTGTCGCCTTATCGCTTAGAGTGATAATGGTTATGCCTGAGAAAGCATGAGTCTCCTTATTGTTATTGATATCAGCCTTGTCGTCATCATTGAAAGTTACAACGGTATTTACCTTTACTTTACCCAGAATCTTGGTTAAGTCTATATTGAGATTTTTTTTGTAGCCTTCAATCAGTTTCAATTGAGCCTCTGTTAATGTAGGGATATCTGAGTCTGGATTGATGGTTACAGTTGCAGGCTTTCCATCTGATTTCATGTTGCTATCAGAGAATGATGCTGCAATGGTTAATATGCAAGGTGTGCTGAGAGAACTCTTTTTATTTGATTTTACAGTGAATGAAGCTGTCTTTTCTCCTGCCTTCAGAGTAATTGTATTAGGAGTGATTGTTGCAATGTCTCCATCATTTCCCTGAAGCGACAGACTGATGCTTGCATCTGCCTTCAATGTGTGGGCAAGCAAAATGTTGAATTTTACTTCTTCGTCATTATCCTCATTGATGATACTATTGCCATCTGCAGTAATGGATACGTAGTTGGTCATCTGAACATTGTCACCATTGTCGTCACTGCTGCATGCGCTGAAACCAATCAGCATTGCAAGCGCACAAAAAAGCATAAATGTAATTTTCTTCATTTTTCTATTCTTTTATTGTTAATACTATCTGTTAATTGGCCACTTTTCGTTTTGGCTCACTTGGTTGTTGTATTTATATTCGGATGCAGGGATTGGGAATGTCCAACGATAGTCATTTGACTTGATCTTGGTTGTTACTGCCAGTCCCCAGACCGAAAGGCGATTTACGTCGGCGTGTATTCGCTTGAGATCGAAATAATTGGTTCCTTCTCCTACGAATTCCTTGAATTTCTCAGTGAGAATTGCTTCAATCAATGCATCTCCTGTTACTTCTTCTCCTATCGGATTGGCAGAAATCAGTTGCAGGTAATGGTTGATGCGCTCTCGTGCCATTTGTTCATTGTTGTTGCGGGCATAAGCCTCTGCTGCGATGAAGTAGGCGCCTGCAAATCGCATTCTGTTGATGTAACTTGGCTGGGTGCCTTGTTTGTTCATCATATTGTACTTGCCCATCAGGTTGCGCATCTTTCCATTTTGTTCTTTGGAATAGAGAGTATATTCCTTGCGCACATCCTTATCTGTAAAGCTGAATGCTGGATTTACGGCATAGTAATCGCCATCATTACTGCCATATTCGATTCCTATATAGTAACTGTTGGAAGTATTGAAGGCAAAGATTCGCCCGCTATAACTTTCTGTTCGCCACAGTCGTGAATAACTCTCGCCACCAATCTGGCTGTCATCGCCTAGTGCTATTACATCATCTGCATGTTCGGCTGCTTCTTGGTAGTTTCCCATATAGAGTGCAGTTTCTGCCAGCATGTATTTGGCTGCAGTTTGCGATAACCAGCCGTTTTTTGCAGGTTGGTTTCTTACACTTGCCGCCTCAGTCAGCAAACTATTGATCATATCAATGCATACTTTCTTGCTGCTTCGTGCATTGGTTTCATAACCAAACATATTCTTGATGATTACACCATCTCCGTCAGGGTTGATGTCGAATGCGGTAGCATAGATGCGTAACAAGTCAAAATAGCACATGGCTTTCAATATCTGTGCCTCTGCCTTGATGTCTTCTTTCTCTTTCTGCTCTGTTGATGTTTCGCTTGTTATTTTGTCGATACGTTCTCAATAGTTCGTTAAAATTTGAGATAATG